>JBAYOJ010000112.1:0-7884 GCA_041678385.1 Burkholderiaceae bacterium
AGTATCTTTTCGGGCTTGTACCGCCCTTCCGGATTATTCCCTCGTTATGACGCGAACCATTATATTAGAGCCCGCCCTCGCATGGTCAGGTGCATTGCGCCGCAAAGTCGACGCCCATCCTGATTTCGGGCACTGGCTGGAACAGGCCATTGGGCAGCCACTGGAACCCCATCGCATGCAGCAGTGGTTCATCGAGCTGGGCGGCACGCTCGAACAGCCGATGGCTAATGACGATATCCGGCGCATATTGCGCCAATTGCGTCAGCGGGTGTTCCACACACTGGTGGTGCGTGATATTGCAGGCGCCGCCGAATTTCCCGAGGTTGTGGGGGCCATGTCGAATCTGGCTGACATGGCAGTGACTCTGGCGTATCGCAGTGTGGCCGCAGATCTGGCCGCCATACACGGTACACCGCTGGATCCGGAAACCGGCGCCCCCCAGGAAATGATCATTCTGGGGATGGGAAAACTTGGCGGATCTGAGCTGAACGTTTCGTCCGACATCGATCTCATCATGCTGTACGGCGAAGACGGCGAAACCACGGGACGGCGGCCCATCACTCATCATGAGTTCTACGCCCGTCTCATCCGGCGCATGATGCCTGTGCTTTCCGAAATCGACGGCGATGGTCAGGTCTTTCGCACTGACCTGCGACTGCGCCCTGACGGCGATTCCGGGCCACTGGCCTGGAGCCTTGATGCACTCGAAAACTACCTGGTCATGCAGGGTCGTGAATGGGAACGATATGCCTGGATCAAGGCCCGCAGCCTGCCTGCGCGGGCTTTTGAAGGCAGCGATCCGACGGGGCAAGAGCAACATCTGGAATCTCTGCGCACCCCTTTTGTCTATCGCAAGTATTTCGATTTTGACGCCTTGTCCTCGTTGCGCGAACTGCGTGAACGGATCAGGCAGGACTGGCAACGCCGAGCCCTGGCCCGTAGCGGTGTCGACGCCATTCACAACATCAAGCTGGGGGAAGGCGGCATTCGAGAAATCGAGTTTGTCGTGCAACTTACCCAGCTGATACGAGGGGGGCGCATGCCTTCGCTGCAAGGCTCAAATCTGCTGTCAGCGCTGCGCAGCCAGAGAACATCGGGTGTCATTGACGACCAGGTGGCGCAAGATCTGGAAGCAGCCTATCTGTTCCTGAGACGTGTTGAGCACATGCTGCAGTACCGTGAAGACGAACAAACCCATCTGCTGCCTCGTGATCGGGAACAGCAGGCCGGCCTGGCAGCAGCCATGGGCATGACTCAGGACGACTTCGACGCAAGGCTGAAAGCACACCGGCACCATGTGAGCGAAGCTTTCCGCGACGCCTTCCGGATTGCCGGCGTTTCCACGCCTTCTCCGCATTCCCCAGAAAGCGATGCAATAGGGTCCGCTGTCGTGGATCTCACCCCGGAACTGGTACGCAAATACCTGGGTGACGACGCCGTAGCGGTAAACCAGCGGCTGGACGCCATGCTGGCCAGCCACCGCATACGCAGTCTGCCTACTGTGAGCCGCAAGCGCCTGGATAAACTGCTGCCTGGCCTGCTCGCCGCTGCAGCGGGCACCGACACGCCAGCCACGACTGCCGCAAGGCTGTTCGAACTGGTGGAACACATCGCTCAACGCAGCGCCTATCTGGCCTTGCTGGCGGAATACCCCGAGATCCTGGCCAGGGTGACGCGCATCGTCAGCGCCAGTCCCTGGGCTTCGCAGTTCCTGACTCGCTACCCCGTACTGCTGGACAGCCTTATCGAGTGGCATAGTCTGATGGAGGCGCCTGACTTCAAGGAAATCGGTCAGCAGCTTGCGCGTGAACTCGACGCTTCCGTGCTGCCTGACGGCAAGCCGGACATCGAAAAACAGATGAATCTCATGAGGGATCTGCAACATCAGGTCAGCTTTCAGCTGCTGGCACAGGATCTCGAAGGCCAGCTGACGGTAGAAGCCCTGGCCGACCGCTTGTCCGAATTGGCTGATCTGCTGCTGACGGAGACCATACGGCGCACCTGGCCACTGGTCCAGCCGCGCGGCGCACCCGCGCCTGCCGGCCCGGCCCGCTTCGCTGTGATTGCCTATGGCAAGCTGGGCGGCAAGGAGCTGGGTTACGCGTCCGACCTGGACCTGGTCTTCCTGTACGACGACCCCGATGAAGACGCCCCGGAGCGCTATATGAAGCTCGGCCGGCGCATGGTGTCGTGGTTATCGACCATGACGTCTTCGGGGCGACTATATGATGTCGACCTACGCCTGCGACCGGACGGCGAATCAGGCCTACTGGCAGTGTCCTTCGAAGGCTTTGCCCGCTATCAACGCGAACATGCCTGGATCTGGGAGCACCAGGCCCTGACCCGGGCACGTTATTGTGCCGGCGACCCCCAACTGGGGCTGCGCTTCGAAGAGATACGCCAGGAGATCCTGCTACGTGAACGAGACTCTGATGCATTGCGTGCCGCCGTACGGGACATGCGTGACAAAATACAAGCAGGGCATCCCAATCACAGCGACGACTTCGATCTCAAGCACGATCAAGGCGGCATGGTCGATATCGAGTTCATCACCCAATACATCGTGCTGCTGCACTCGCGCGACCATCCCACTCTATTACAGAATCTGGGCAACATCGCCTTGCTGGGCCTTGCGGCTGATGCAGAGTTGATCCCAGACGCGCTGGCCCGCCAGGTCGCCGACGCCTATCGCCTGCTGCGGCGCCGGCAGCACGCACTGCGACTGCTGGGCGCGGACAAGGCCCGTGTACCTGACGATCAGCTACAGGATGAACGGGCCGCTGTGCGGCGTTTGTGGGAAATCGTGATCGGCGAATGAGGCAAAATGGGGGACAGCCCACGATTTCCTGCGGAAATCGTGGGCTGTCCCCCATTTTGCCATTTTTTTACTGCAGGGTTCGTTCGAATACGAATTTGTCGTCTTGCCAGTCTACGGGGACGACGTCTTTCTCGCCAAAGGTGCCGTCGAGCACCAGTCTGGCGATGGGATTCTCGATGTGTTGCTGGATCGCCCGCTTCAGCGGCCGCGCACCGAATACGGGGTCGAAACCGGCACGGGCCAGTTGGGCTACGGCCGCGTCTGACACTTCGAGGCGCATTTCACGCTGTGCCAGGCGTGCGCCCAGACGATGCAGCTGAATACGCGCGATGGATTCGATATGTTTTGGATCCAGCGAATGAAACACCACGACTTCGTCAATCCGGTTAAGGAATTCCGGCCGGAAGCTTTGCTTGAGCTCGGTCCAGATGACTTCCTTGACGACTTCGTAAGGCTGGCCTGTCATGCTCTGAATGTGCTGCGACCCCAGGTTGGAAGTCATGATAATGACGGTATTGCGGAAATCCACCGTGCGGCCCTGGCCATCGGTGAGCCGCCCATCATCCAGTACCTGTAGCAAGACGTTGAATACGTCAGGGTGGGCTTTTTCCACTTCATCGAGCAGTACCACACTATAAGGCTTGCGCCGCACAGCTTCGGTCAGGTAGCCACCTTCTTCGTATCCGACATAGCCGGGAGGCGCACCAATAAGCCGCGCCACCGAGTGCTTTTCCATGAACTCGCTCATGTCGATGCGTATCATGTGGTCTTCGGAATCGAACAGGAAGTTGGCCAGCGCCTTGGTCAGTTCAGTCTTGCCTACCCCCGTAGGGCCCAGAAACAAAAATGAACCATAGGGGCGCGACGGATCGGACAGGCCCGCGCGTGATCGGCGAATGGCATCGGACACCAGGCTGACCGCCTCGTCCTGGCCAACCACACGCTTGTGAAGATGGCTTTCCATATCCAGGAGTTTTTCGCGTTCGCCCTGCATCATCTTGGCGACAGGAATGCCCGTGGCCCTGGACACCACTTCGGCGATTTCCTCGGTGCCGACTTCGGTACGCAGCAAACGTGGCTGATCGCCGGCACGGTCTTGCTTGCCGGCCTCGGCAGCCTTCAAACGGCTTTCAAGTTCGGGCAACCGCCCATACTGAAGCTCAGCGAGCTTGTCGAACTGGCCCTTGCGTTGCAATTCAGCCATTTCGGCGCGCAGGCGTTCGATTTCTTCCTTGATCGACTGTGAACCCTGTACCGCGGCTTTTTCAGCCTTCCAGATTTCTTCGTAGTCGTTGTATTCGCGCTGCAGCTTGACGAGCTCGTCTTCGATCGCCTGGAGGCGGCGCTGAGACGCGTCGTCCGTATCCTTCTTGACCGCCTCGCGCTCAATCTTGAGCTGTATGATGCGACGGTCCAGCCTGTCCATCACCTCGGGTTTGGAGTCGATTTCCATGCGGATGCGGGCTGCGGCCTCGTCGATGAGGTCGATAGCCTTGTCAGGCAGGAAACGGTCGGTGATATAGCGATGTGAAAGCTCGGCGGCCGCCACAATGGCCGGGTCTGTGATGGCCACACCGTGGTGCAGTTCATAGCGCTCTTGCAAACCGCGCAGAATGGCAATGGTCGATTCCACATCCGGTTCGGTGACCAGTACTTTCTGGAATCGACGCTCCAGAGCCGCGTCCTTTTCAATATATTTGCGGTATTCATCCAGCGTTGTGGCGCCTATGCAATGCAATTCGCCGCGCGACAAAGCCGGCTTCAGCATATTCCCAGCATCGATGGCGCCCTCGGCCTTGCCCGCACCGACCATGGTGTGAAGTTCATCGATGAACACTATCGTGTTTCCATCGTCTTGCGCCAGTTCCTTCAGCACGGCCTTCAAGCGCTCTTCGAATTCACCACGGTATTTGGCGCCGGCCAACAGCGCAGCCATGTCAAGCGACAGAACACGCCGCCCCTTCAAGGTTTCCGGTACTTCATTATTGACGATGCGCTGAGCCAGACCTTCTACAATGGCGGTCTTGCCCACGCCCGGCTCACCGATAAGCACAGGGTTGTTCTTGGTGCGACGCTGCAGAATCTGTATGGCGCGGCGGATCTCGTCATCGCGGCCGATCACTGGGTCAAGCTTGCCCTGGCGCGCCCTTTCGGTAACGTCAGTGGTGTATTTTTCCAGCGCCTGGCGATTCTGCTCGCCTGCCGGATCGGATACCGAGGCCCCACCACGCATCGCCTCAATGGCAGCCTCCAAAGGCTTGCGCTGCAGGCCGGCTTCGCGCAGAATGCGCCCCGCATCGCCTTTGTCATCAGCCATGGCAAGCAGGAATAGTTCGCTGGCAATATAAGAATCGCCGCGCTGCATGGCTTCTTTTTCGGTGCGCGCCAGTACCGTCTGCAGTTCGCGACTGACCTGGATATTGCCTTCTCCCCCCTGGACCTGGGGGTAGCCTTCGATCAGTTGATTAAGCGCCGGCATCAGGCGGTTGACTGCCACACCAGCATGCGCCAGCAAACTGGCACTGCCGCCGTCAGTGTCGGAAAGCAATGCGGCTACCAGGTGGGCCGGCTCGATATAAGGATTGTCGTTTCGCAGCGCCAGGCTTTGGGCATCGCCAAGGGCCTGCTGAAAGCGTGTAGTGAGTTTGTCGAATCTCATGGCTGTCTCGTCACCCCATGGGGGCGTAGCTATTCGTGAATGCAATCAATGTGCGGCCAACTACGCTCTTTTCAAGACCCACCCGTATGAAAACCTGCCCTCGTAAGTCAGATAGTGTTGACACAGAGTCGAAACTTGTTAAGCTGTGGACGCCATATCTGATACAAGGAGCACGCATGCGCGGAGTCATCAGAAAATGGGGCAACAGTGCGGCTATCCGTCTGCCCTCCTCCATGCTCAAGACCCTCAGGGTCGGCGTCGACGATTTAATGGAAATGCGGGTAGAACGCGGGAATCTGATTCTGCAGCCGGTTCGTGCCCAGGAATACACGCTGATGCAACTGGTAGGCGGCATCAAGCCGGCCAACACTCACGCAGAAGTCGATTTCGGCTCTATGTAGCACCGACCGAGGCCTTGACCCACCATGAGCAAACGCTATACACCGGAAGCTGGCGACATCGTCCACATACATTTCGAGCTGCCACGAGGCCATAACGGCCCCGACTACAAGCCCGCGCTCGTCATCAGCCCTGCCACCTACAACAAGAAAGCCGGTCTGATGGTGTGCTGTGCCGTTACTGCCAATCCGAAAGGCTACCCCTTCGAAGTCACGCTTTCAGCCACGGATGGCTTGGCCGCCCTGGCCGACCAGGTCAAGAGTCTGGGCTGGCCGCAGATCAAGATCAGCCAGCAAGGGCGGGCCCATCCAGAAGAACTGGCTACGGTGCGCGCCAAGTTGATGGCTCTCGTCCTGCCCGGCTGACCTTGCCGCATACCGCTGCATGAGCCGCTTCAAGCAACTCGAAAGTTTCGTGGCTGTCGCGACGCTGGGCAGCCTATCGGCCGCCGCCCGCCAAGAAGGTATTGCGCCCGCCATGATGGGCAGGCGTATCAACGCCCTGGAAGCGCGTCTCGGGATCAAACTACTGGTACGGTCGACCCGACGCATGTCCCTCACATCGGAAGGCAACGCTTTCCTGGAAGAAGCACAGCGCATTCTGCGCGAACTGAACGACCTGGAATCCCGCATCTCGCAAGGCAGCGTCCGGCCCTCAGGCCATTTACGCGTAAGCGCCCCCGCCGGCTTCGGGCGCCGCCATATCGCCCCCCTGTTGCCCGATTTCATTGATGCCTACCCCGACGTCACCATCAGCCTCGATCTCAGCGACCGCCTGGTCGACCTGATCGACGAAGGCTACGATTGCGCCATCCGCATAGGCGAACTTGAGGACTCCCGCATCATCGGCATGCGGCTGGCGGACAATAAGCGCGTGATCGTCGCCGCGCCCACCTATCTACAGCGTTATGGGCGGCCCAATACACCGGACGACCTTACCGAACACAATTGCCTCTCGTTTGGCCAGCAGGGCAACCAGGCCAAGGGATGGCTGCTGCGCCAGAATGGGCAAGTCCGAGCCATACGGGTGAAGGGCACGCTGGCCTGCAGCGACGGTTCTGTGCTGCATCAATGGACATTAGCGGGCATAGGTCTGGCATGGAGATCCCTTTGGGAAGTGCGGGAAGACCTTGAACAGGGTCGCCTTGTAGCAGTGCTCGAGGAATACGCCGCGCCGCCAAATGGTATATTTGCCCTTATCCCCGAACGTAAGCATCTACCTCAGCGGTTGCGTCTGTTTCTCGAGTTGTTGAAGAATCACTACGCTTCACCTACCTATTGGGAAAACGGCTAAGGGCAGGCGAAGCCATCGCCTTACAGGCCGCTATGCAGCAGAAGCGAACCCCCGGGTCGGGACGACACCCGCCAAACTCCGCAGGAAACCGCCCACCTTGCCACTGGAACAGCCTCTTTCCCGGTGCGGTCGGCTTTTATTAATCTCTATCATAAAGAACAATAAAAATCCATTGGGACAATTACCTGCCAATCATTTATACTTGATCTGTATCAAACAGCAAACAAAGTCTTGCTGATTTGCCTGCGAGGCACTCCGGCGTATGCAAAAACGAATTAGTATCACTCCCGAATCGACGCGTTGCTCCACCTGTATGTTGAGCGAGATCTGCCTGCCCCTGGGCATGCCTCGCAATGACGTGGCCAAGCTCGATGAACTCATCAAGGAACGCATTCGCCTGCCCAAAGGCACGGCTCTCTTCCACCTTGGCGACAAGACTGAAGCCGTTTACGGGATTCGCTCAGGTTCCATCAAGACACAATTGGAAGATTCATCCGGCCAGGTACAGATTACCGGCTTCTTGCTGCCTGGCGAGATCCTGGGCATGGATGGTTTGCTGAACAATACCCACGTTTCCCACGCCATTGCCCTGGAAGACAGTGAAGTCTGTGTGATCCGTCTTGACGACATGGACAGGCTTTCCTTGCATATCCCCATGCTCCAGCAACAGTTCCGCCGGCTCATGAGCAAGGAAATCAACCGTTCTCACATGCTG
>JBAYOJ010000113.1:0-7831 GCA_041678385.1 Burkholderiaceae bacterium
AGCGCTACGAGACCCCTGACGAAGCCGAAGCCGACATCCGTCGCCGCGTCGAAAACAAGGAAGTGGTCATCGGCTTTGGTCACCCGGTCTACACCGTTTCCGACCCGCGTAACAAGGTCATCAAGGAAGTCGCCCGCCAGCTTTCCGTCGCTGCGGACAACACCAAGATGTACGATATCGCCGAACGTCTGGAAACCGTGATGTGGGACGCCAAGAAGATGTTCCCCAACCTCGACTGGTTCTCGGCCGTTTCCTATCACATGATGGGTGTGCCCACTGCAATGTTCACACCGCTGTTCGTCATTGCACGTACCGCGGGCTGGGCTGCACACATCATCGAACAACGCATCGACAACAAGATCATCCGCCCGACCGCCAACTACATTGGGCCGGAAGATCAGAAGTTCGTGCCTCTGGACGATCGCTGATTCCAGACGGGCGATTCAGCCCTGCAGTTGGCCGGCGCAACAGCGCCGATTGATTTGCAGGGCCGCCCAGGTTCAACCAGCCTACCTTAGCCCTTATCAGAGCCGTAGTGGCTCTCAGACAGCCGGGGATGCTCCAACCTTCGGGCCGGGCGCCCCGCACCGAAAAGAACCGCAACATGAATACTGCCTATCGCAAACCCCTGCCGGGCAGCGACCTGGATTACTTCGATGCGCGCGCAGCGGTCGATGCGATCCGGCCGGGTGCCTATGACACGCTGCCTTATACGTCGCGCGTGCATGCCGAAAACCTGGTACGCCGCTGTGACCCCGCCATCCTCACCGAATCCCTGACTCAGCTTATCGAGCGCCGCCGCGACCGCGACTTCCCCTGGTTTCCCGCAAGAGTTGTCTGTCATGACATCCTGGGCCAGACCGCACTGGTCGACCTGGCCGGCTTGCGCGATGCGATTGCCGCCAAGGGCGGCGACCCGTCGCTGGTCAACCCCGTGGTGCCCACGCAGCTCATCGTCGACCATTCACTGGCCGTTGAGCATGCCGGCTTCGAAAAAGACGCGTTCGAAAAGAACCGCGCCATCGAAGATCGCCGTAACGATGACCGCTTCCACTTCATCAACTGGACGAAGAAAGCCTTCCGCAACGTTGACGTCATCCCGCCCGGCAACGGCATCATGCACCAGATCAACCTGGAACGCATGTCGCCCGTCGTCCACGCCATAGACGGTGTGGCTTTCCCCGACACGCTGGTGGGTACTGACAGCCACACACCCCATGTCGATGCACTGGGCGTGATCGCCATCGGCGTAGGTGGCCTGGAAGCCGAAAGCGTCATGCTGGGCCGGGCTTCCTGGATGCGGCTGCCCGACATCGTCGGTGTGGAACTGACCGGGCGGCTCGCCCCCGGCAGCACAGCCACCGACCTGGTGCTTGCGCTCACCGAATTCCTGCGCAACTCCAAGGTGGTATCCAGCTACCTGGAATTCTTCGGCGATGGCGTGGCCGGCCTGACCCTGGGCGACCGCGCCACCATTTCCAACATGACTCCTGAGTACGGCGCCACGGCGGCCATGTTCTCTATCGACCAACAGACCATCGACTACCTGCGCCTCACGGGACGCGACGAAAAGCAGGTCGAACTGGTCGAGAACTACGCCAAGACGGCAGGCCTGTGGGCCGACAGCCTGGCCAACGTACAGTACGAACGCGTGCTGCGTTTCGACCTGTCTTCCGTAGTGCGCAATATCGCCGGCCCGTCCAACCCGCATCGCCGCGTTGCCACCTCTGAGCTGGCCGATCACGGCATTACCGGCAAAGTCGAAGACGAACCCGGCCTCATGCCCGATGGCGCGGTCATCATTGCCGCCATCACCAGCTGTACCAACACCAGCAACCCGCGCAACGTGATTGCCGCCGGGCTGATTGCGCGCAATGCCAATGCGCGCGGCCTGACTCGCAAGCCTTGGGTCAAGACGTCGCTGGCTCCCGGCTCCAAAGCCGTCCAGCTCTATCTTGAAGAAGCCAATCTTCTGCCGGAACTCGAACAGCTCGGTTTCGGTATTGTGGGTTTCGCCTGCACGACCTGCAACGGCATGAGCGGCGCGCTCGACCCCAAGATCCAGCAGGAAATCATCGACCGCGACCTTTACGCGACGGCAGTGCTGTCCGGCAACCGCAACTTCGACGGCCGCATCCACCCCTATGCCAAACAGGCTTTTCTGGCCTCGCCGCCGCTGGTGGTGGCCTACGCCATCGCGGGCACCATCCGCTTCGATATCGAGAAAGACGTTCTGGGGCACGACGACCAGGGCCAAGCCGTAACGCTCAAGGATATCTGGCCCAGCGACGAAGAAATCGACGCATTGGTGACCTCCAGCGTCAAACCTGACCACTTCCGTCAGGTATACGAGCCGATGTTTAACCCGCCCGGCGTGGTGGCAGGCCATAAAGTCTCACCGCTGTACGAATGGCGCCCCCAAAGCACCTACATCCGCCGTCCCCCCTATTGGGAAGGCGCACTGGCCGGCGAACGCAGCCTCACCGGCATGGTGCCGCTGGCTGTGCTGGGCGACAACATCCCGACCGACCACCTGTCTCCTTCCAACGCCATTCTGCTCGACAGCGCTGCCGGCGAATATCTGGCAAAAATGGGCCTGCCTGAAGAAGACTTCAACTCTTACGCCACTCACCGCGGCGACCACCTCACCGCGCAACGCGCCACTTTCGCCAACCCCAAGCTCATCAATGAGATGGCCGTGGTTGACGGCGAAGTCAAGCAGGGCTCGCTCACCCGCCTCGAACCTGAAGGCAAGGTCATGCGCATGTGGGAAGCCATTGAAACCTACATGGGCCGCGCTCAACCGCTCATCATCGTGGCAGGCGCCGACTATGGCCAGGGTTCATCGCGTGACTGGGCGGCGAAGGGCGTGCGCCTGGCGGGCGTGGAAGCCATCGTCGCCGAAGGCTTCGAACGCATCCATCGCACCAACCTTGTGGGCATGGGCGTATTGCCCCTTGAGTTCCAGCCCGGCACAACCCGCAAGACCCTGGCATTGGACGGTACTGAAACCTACGATGTCACTGGCGAACGCACGCCAGGCGCCACGCTGACCCTGGTCATCCACCGTCGCAACGGCGATCGTGTGGAAGTCCCTGTCATCTGTCGCCTGGATACGGCCGAAGAGGTGTCCATCTACGGAGCAGGCGGCGTGCTGCAATGCTTCGCCCAGGATTTCCTCGAAGCCACCACCGCTGCCTAAGAAAGGAAGGGAAAGATGAGTTTCGCACCTCAGGTAAAGATCCCCGCCACCTATATGCGCGGCGGCACAAGCAAAGGCGTCTTCTTTCGCCTGGAAGATTTGCCCGAAGCCGCAAGGGTGCCGGGCCCCGCCCGTGACGCACTGCTTCTGCGTGTGATCGGCAGCCCGGATCCCTATGGCAAGCACACCGACGGCATGGGTGGCGCCACCTCCAGCACCAGCAAGGTGGTGATTCTTTCACGCAGCGACCGCCCCGGCCACGATGTCGATTACCTGTTCGGGCAGGTATCCATCGACAAGCCTTTCGTCGACTGGAGCGGCAACTGCGGCAACCTGTCGGCGGCTGTCGGCCCCTTCGCCATTGCCAATGGCCTGATCGACACCGGCAGCATCCCTGACGAAGGCAGTGTCACCGTGCGGATCTGGCAGGTCAATATCGGCAAGACCATCGTCTCGCATGTGCCTGTCAAAGGCGGCCAGGTCCAGGAAACCGGCGACTTCGAACTCGACGGCGTCACCTTCCCCGCTGCGGAGATCCCTGTCGAATTCATGGACCCTGCCGCCGACGACGATGACGGCGGTGGCGCCCTGTTCCCCACCGGCAACGTTGTGGACGAACTCGACGTTCCCGGCGTGGGCAAGTTCAAGGCCACCATGATCAACGCCGGCATCCCCACCGTCTTCCTGGATGCTTCAGCCCTGGGCTACACCGGCGCCGAGCTTCAGGACGACATTAACAGCGATACCAAGGCGCTGGCCACCTTCGAAACCATACGTGCGCACGGGGCGCTGCGCATGGGCCTGATCTCAGATCTGGCCGAAGCGGCTCAGCGTCAGCACACGCCCAAGGTCGCTTTTGTGGCCCCGCCAGCCGACTATGCAGCTTCCAGCGGCAAAACGGTGAAGGCGCAGGAAATCGACCTGCTGGTGCGGGCATTGTCCATGGGAAAACTGCATCATGCGATGATGGGGACTGCAGCTGTGGCAATCGGCACAGCTGCAGCCATCCCGGGCACGCTGGTCAATCTGGCCGCTGGTGGCGGCGAACGCAACGCAGTCCGTTTCGGTCATCCGTCAGGTACGCTGCGCGTAGGCGCCGAAGCGCGGCAACAAGACGGCCAATGGTCGGTGACCAAAGCCATCATGAGCCGCAGTGCACGCGTGCTGATGGAAGGCGTTGTCCGCGTGCCTGGCGACGCTTTCTAAAGCCGCACGCAAGCTGCAAACGGCTGGGCACCTGGGGCCCGCCGTTTGCTGGCCGTATCGGAGCCTGTCGGGACAGGCTCCTAGGGGAAGCCGCAACGGCCCGAAGACCCCGTCGCGCCCTCCCTCCCCCTCATGGTCTTCCAGGAGAGGCGATTATGGTGTCCACGGAACGCCCGCAGTGGGATCAGGTCATGGTCGATATTGCGGATTATGTACAAGGCTATCGCATTGATTCCGAGCTTGCCTTCGAAACTGCCCGCCACTGCCTGCTCGATACTTTAGGCTGCGGGCTCGAAGCGCTGGAATTTCCCGCCTGCACCAAACTGCTTGGCCCTGTCGTCCCCGGCACATCCGTCCCGGATGGCGCGCGGGTACCGGGGACGTCTTATGAGCTGGATCCAGTCAAGGCGGCTTTTGACATCGGCGCGATGATCCGCTGGCTGGATTTCAACGACACCTGGCTGGCAGCCGAATGGGGTCACCCTTCGGACAACCTTGGCGGCATCCTGGCCACCACCGACTGGCTGTCACGCCAGGCGGCCCGTCTGGGCAAACCGGGGCCCACCATGCATACGGTGCTCACCGCCATGATCAAAGCCCACGAAATCCAGGGCTGCCTGGCTCTCGAAAATGCTTTCAACCGTGTTGGCCTCGACCATGTCGTCCTGGTCAAGGCGGCGTCGACCGCCGTGGTCGCTGAACTGCTGGGTCTGGACCGCCAGGCTTTGCTGAATGCAATCTCACTCGCCTGGGTCGACGGCCAGAGCCTGCGCACTTATCGCCATGCCCCCAATACCGGCAGCCGCAAGAGCTGGGCCGCGGGCGATGCCACCAGCCGCGCGGTACAGCTGGCACTCATGGCCAGCAAGGGTGAAATGGGCTACCCATCGGCCCTGACAGCGCCGACCTGGGGCTTCTATGACGTGCACTTCAAGGGTCAACCGTTTCGTTTCCAGCGACCCTATGGCAGCTATGTCATGGAAAACATTTTGTTCAAGATTTCCTGGCCGGCCGAATTCCATGCGCAGACCGCTGTCGAATGCGCCATGCAGGTTCACGGCCAGCTACTGGAGATGGGGCGCAGTGCGGCAGATATCGCCCGAATCACCTTGCGTACCCACGAGGCCTGCCTGCGCATCATCGACAAGAAAGGCCCATTGAACAACCCGGCCGACCGTGACCATTGCGTGCAGTACATGATTGCCGTACCTCTTATCTACGGACGGCTGACGGCAGCCGACTATGAAGACGATGTGGCCGCCGACCCGCGCATCGATCAGCTGCGGGAACGCATCACCTGCGTCGAAGACCCCGACTTCACCGCTGATTACCTCAACCCGGACAAACGCTCCATTGCCAATGCCCTGACCGTGGAACTCAACGACGGCACAATATTGCCTGAAGTCGTGTGCGAATATCCCATAGGCCACCGGCGCCGCCGCCAGGAAGGCATTCCCTTGCTGGAAGAAAAATTCGAGCGCAACCTGGCGCTGCGTTTCCCCAAGAGTCGCCAGGAACAGATCCTGGAGGTGTCTGCAGACCCAGCACGCTTGCATGCCATGCCTGTGCACGAATACGTTGACCTGTACGTCACTCAGGATTTGTTCTCCTGAGCCCTACCCGGTCGCTGCAAACGGCGGCGACACTGTCCGAAGCCTGACCCGCGCGCCGCCGTCGGCGCCCGGGTTTATGCTTTAATTGCGCCTATGCTGGAAACCGTCACTTTCTACCTCCTGCCGTTTTCGTTCACGATACTCGTGGCTTGCGTCATGTCCTGCCTGGTGTCTGCGCTGTTCCTGTATATGAACATACGCATGATCAACCAGGCCATGCGCCACCCCTACCTTAAAAAGTATCGCTGGGAACAAATGCCGGCTACGGTCAAGCTCACCATTACGCTCGACTACTTCCTGCGGATGATGTTCCCCCGAAGCAAGTTCTGGGTTTGTGGTCAGGCGAACCGCCTGCTTGCCGATATCGACCCAAGGGATATCTCCCTGCGGCTGCGCTGGCCGGTGGTCGGATTCTGGGGCGGCTGCTTTCTGGGCATTCTTGCCATGCTGGTGCTATGGCTGATGATCCTGATTACAATGAATATGAGTTGATGGACTGACAATATCCGGAGCCCCCATGAGCCGCAGCATCGAACACAACATCGCCGAAAAACGCTTCCAATGGCTGGAAGACGGCCAGCTTTGCGTTCTCGATTACGAACTGCACGGCGGCGTCATGAACATTACGCATACCGGCGTGCCGGAAGCCGTCGGCGGTCGCGGCATTGCCGCCGACCTCGCCAAGGCGGCGCTTGACACCGCACGCGCCGAAGGCTGGAAAGTCAGGCCGCTATGTTCTTACGTCGACGCCTGGATGCGCCGCCAGCGCGGCAGCTACGACGACCTGCTCGCTTCCTGAACTGTCCTTTTCCCAAAGACCGACATCCACCGTGTCCTGTCAACCACGTTTTTGACCATCAAGTCTTATATAAGATATAAGACATTTGCGTCCTGCTGGTGTTTACCCGTACAATTCAGGCAACCCTCCCTATAACTTCGCTCATAAGGCAAGCACATGCTGGAACAATATCGTCAACACGTTGCCGAACGCGCCGCGTTGGGCATCCCCCCCCTGCCGCTGTCTGCTCAGCAGACCGCTGATCTGATCGAATTGCTGAAGAACCCGCCAGCCGGTGAAGAACAGCACCTCCTCGATCTCATCACTCATCGTGTTCCAGCAGGCGTCGACGACGCCGCCATGGTCAAGGCCTCATATCTTGCTGCGGTCGCCCTGGGTAAAGAAACCTGTCCCATCATCGATGCCCGCCGTGCCACCGAGCTGCTGGGCACCATGCTGGGCGGCTATAACATTGGCGCGCTCATCGAACTGCTCGATCACGCAGAATTGGCTCCGGTCGCCGCCGATAGTCTGAAGCACACCCTATTGATGTTTGACGCCTTTCACGATGTCAAGGAAAAGGCCGACCAAGGCAACTCCCACGCGAAAGCCGTCATGCAAAGCTGGGCCGACGCCGAATGGTTCACTTCACGCCCCGAACTGCCCGAAAGCCTCACCATCACTGTCTTCAAGGTACCGGGCGAAACCAATACCGACGATCTCTCGCCCGCCCCCGACGCCACGACCCGCCCGGATATCCCGCTGCACGCCCTGGCCATGTTGAAGAACAAGCGTGAAGGCGCAGCATTCGAGCCCGAAGAAGACGGCAAGCGTGGCCCGGTGGCCTTCATCCAGTCCCTGAAGGAAAAAGGCCATCTGGTTGCCTACGTTGGCGACGTGGTGGGCACCGGTTCCAGCCGCAAATCCGCCACCAACTCGGTGCTGTGGTTCACTGGCGAAGACATTCCTTACGTGCCGAACAAGCGTTTTGGTGGCGTCTGCCTGGGCGGCAAGATTGCTCCCATCTTCTAT
>JBAYOJ010000114.1:0-7758 GCA_041678385.1 Burkholderiaceae bacterium
AATACCTGGGGGCATTCCACCCGTACGCCGATCAAGCCGCTGACTTCAAAAAAACGGCGCCAGTTTATCCGCAGGGCGGCAGAGCGCCAGTCAGCCAGGACATAATGCTGGCGTTCGAGCAGGGTATGCAGCCTGGCACGGCCCGCCGCTGCGCCGGGATCATGGGCAGCCAGTACGGTGTCGACATCCAAGGGTCTGTCCAGCGAACCCGGCGCCAGGGGATAGGGAAGGCCGCTGGCCAGGATGTGCAGGCCTCTTTCATTGCTGTGTGCGAGGCGGATATCCCCCAGTGTCAGGGCATCTTCATAGGGCCGCGCCAGAAAGGGGGCCAGCATACGGCCCTGCAGGCCAGGAGTGGACCACTGGATGTCGAAGCATTTCGCCCATGCGCTCTTGCTGCCTTGGGCAAGCACGTCCCACCACCAAAGATTATCCGGGTCGGTGGCCATGTGATTGGGCACGATATCCAGCAGCAGGCCCATGCCCGCCCGGCGTGCGGTGCACGCCAGGCGGCGCAAAGCGTCTTCGCCCCCTCTGGCCACGTCCACCTGGCTATGATCGACAACGTCGTAACCGTGGGTGGACCCACGGCGGGCCTGCGATATCGGGGACAGGTAAAGGTGGCTGACACCCAGCCGCGAAAAATACGGTAAATCTGAACGCGCGTCATCGAGGGTGTAATCGGCGTTCAACTGCAGTCGCAGCGTGGCACTGATATTGTTAGGCACACCTGCCTGTTGCATGCTCATCGCCCGCCTTCCGATCTTGCCGCGGCTCTGGCCTGCGTGATGGCCTCCAGCAGGGACGCGACTCCTTCCGCTTGCAGCAGCTCCTCCACCGCCACCGGCAGCGTGCGACACCAATTTGGATGCCGGAGGGCGCCTTCTGCCAACGGGGCCGCACCCGGCAGATTGGGCTGCTCCTCCAGGCGCAGCAGGTCTTCCAGGCCGACGCTGAACAGGGTCGCAGGCGTGCTGGCCACGTAGCTCAGAACCGCCGCTGAAGGAGCCATATCCGGAACGCCGTCATCGTCAGGGACAAAGCCGGCTTCCTGCAGCGCTGCCCACAAGGCCTGTTTCTGCTGATCACGCATCATTTCCTGTGCCCCCGCCTCGGCATCGGAAAGTTCCCCCAACCGCTGCCGCCATTCGATATCCCGACCTGCCCACCAACCGCAGAGCGTCGGCAGATCATGGGTGGTGATGGTGGCCATGGATGCTGACGGCCATTGCTGCCGGGGTCGGAAGGCGGGCGCGTCTGCGTCTTCTTGTTCGAACCACAGTACGCTGGTGCCCAGGATGCCGTGGCCGGCCAGCGCGGTATTGAAATTTTCAGGCACGGTACCCAGATTTTCACCCACCACGAGGGCACGATGCCTTGTCGCCTCCAACGCCAGCAAGCTCATCATCGGATCGCGCGGGTAACTCAGGTACACGCCGCCCGCGGGTCGGGCGCCGTCAGGCACCAGCCACATACGCGCCAGGCCCAGCACGTGGTCCACACGAACGCCGCCAGCCTGCGCCAGCACCGCGCGCAGCACGTCGATGAATGCGCCATAGCCACGCTGCCGTAAGGCTCTGGCCGAAAACGCCGTCAAGCCCCAGTTCTGCCCATGAGGCTGAAAAGCATCCGGCGGGGCACCGACCGACACCCCCTGCATGATTTCTGACTGGCGGCTCCATGCATGACTACCGCGCGGGTCAGTGCCTATGGCCATGTCGGCAATCAGGCCCACTGGCATGCCTGCGGCCCGTGCCATGGATTGGGCTTCGGCCATGCCACAGGCCGCCAGCCATTGCAGAAAGGTGTGGAAGCGCAGTTCATCGCCATGATCTTCTGCAAAACGGCGTACCGCTGGGCTGGCCGGGTCGCGGTGTTCCGGCTGCCAATCCTGCCAACCGTGCCCGGCTCCCAGGCTGATGGCATAGTGGGCATGCAAGGCTTCGTAGCACACGTGGCTTTCCAGCGCTTCGCCGCCTTGATGACGGAAAGCGCGAAACGCCTCGGCCAGCGCATCCGGCAGCTTTCGGCTGCACTGCTCGTACACCTGGCGCAGATACTTCAAGCGCCACTCGTGCATCAAGGGTCGATCCACGCTGCCGGCTGCATCCAGGGCCGGCGGCTGGCCATAGGCTCGCACAGGCTCCGGCAAGCTGCCGCCGAATACAGCGGCAGGGTCTATATACATCGCGTTCAGGAATAACCGACTGGAAGGCGCATAAGGGCTGTAGCGGCCCGGGTCGGCGGCGAACAGGGCATGGACCGGGCTGATGGCCAGCCCTGCGGCGCCATGGGCAGCAGCCTGGACGGCCAGGCGGCCCACCGCCGTAAAGTCTCCCCCCGTTTCCCAGCCCGGCAAGGCAAGGCCGGCCGCAGGCGTATCGGCGTTCGACCAGCCCTGCCGGCGCAGACTATGGACTTGGGCGCCCAACAGCCAGGCGTGGCTCTGACCGGCCAGATCTGCCACAGAAGGGCAACGGGGCGGCGCGACAGCGACCACGGTATTTACCCGCCCCATTTCCAGTCTATGGTATCCGGCTTGCTTCACGCCAGCTATCACAGCACGCCCATTGCCGATGTCCCGCGCCGTGCCGACCACGCGCGTACCGTCTTCCAGCAGCAGACGGTATTGCAAGGAGCCGGAATGCCGCACAGTAAGGGGGGCACCAGCTCTGATGACCGGTAAGACAGTTGCGGCAGGTCGCCGGCTTTCCTCTCGCAGCATGCGCAGGCTGTCGCGGCACTGCACCTCGCTGGAACAGACCAGTTGCAGGGCGTTCAACACACTACGCAGTGTATCGATACCCACCTGTCTGAACCTGCCCTGCCAATCCCGCCAGGATGTCTGCAGACCAGCGGCTTCTGCCAGCTCAAGCAATAGCTTGTCGTATCCCGGGCTCATTGCCGCCCCGCGCCTGCTGTCCCGGCCCCGGCTGTATCCATAATGCTGGCGATCGTGCAGGCTGCCGGTATCCAGTGGTTTATCAACGTAGCGGCGGCGCCTTGAGCGCTTTCGAAGAAGACGGTTTCATCCGGATGGCGCAAGCCCGCCGGGACATGCGCTTTCTTATCAGAAAGATTGCAATAAATCGTCAGCCGGCGCCCATTGCCCAACCGCCAGCAGGCCGCCAGGCAGGCGTCACCCAGCACTTCCACCGACTCGCAGGCCGCGCCTGGCAGGCCCGCGGTAATGTGTTCGCGCCGCAAGGCCAGCAATTGCCGGTAAAAGGCGCGCCATCGCAGCGCATCGGCGGACTCTTCCAGGGGCAAGGTGCTATCTTCCCACGTGGACCAGGCGTTGGGGTCGGGCACCGGCGCGCCATCCCCATGAAACGCGGCAAATTCAGCTTGCCGGCCTTCCCGTACGCGGCTCGCCATTTCCGGATCACAAAAGCTGGTGAAATACTGAAACGGCGTATCGGCCCCCTGCTCTTCCCCCATGAAAAACAGCGGAATGGAGGGGCTAAGAATCTGCAGGGAAATTGCCGCAAGCAATGCAGAGCGCTGGCTGCACAGCGCAGTCAGCCGTTCACCCCGGCCACGATTACCCACCTGGTCGTGGTTCTGCAGAAAGAAGATAAAAGAGGTGGGCGGCAACATGCCCGAGGGCTCACCGCGTGGCCGTCCCCCATGCGCCGGGCTGGCTTCGCCCTGATAGATAAACCCCTGTGCCAGGGCGCGCGCCAGCTTTTCGGTGGGCCGCTGCGCATAGGCCTCGTAATAACCGGTAGTTTCGCCGGTTAATAGATGGTGGACGACGTGGTGAATATCGTCATTCCACTGTGCGTCATAACCTTGCCGCAGCAGCGACGCCGTATTGTCGTCATTTTCAAGTACCAGGTGCACATGACGCCGTGGCAGAGCGGCGCGCAGCTGCATGGCCAGTTCGCTCAACCAGGCTTCCTTGTGAAACCCCCCTGTTTTACCGTCGGAAGCGATGGCGTGAACCGCATCGAAACGCAGGCCGTCGAAGCGATATTCCTTGAGCCAGTACAAGGCATTCTCGGCAAAGAAGGATCGCACCGGGCCCTGCCGGAAATCAAGAGCTGGCCCCCAGGGCGTGGGCACGTCGTTGCGGAAGAACTGGGGTGCGTAGGAAGGCAGATGGTTGTCCACCGGGCCAAAATGGTTGTAGACCACATCAAGAAACATCATCATGCCCAGGCCATGGGCAACATCCACCAATGCCTTCAGGGCATCAGGCGTCCCGTAGGCGCTGTCAGGGGCATAGGGAAGCACGCCGTCATAGCCCCAGTTCCGCGGGCCGGGGAAGTCGCCCACAGGCATCAGTTCCACCGCAGTCACACCCAAATCCGCCAAGGCGGGCAGCAGTTCCCTGACACCTTCAAAGCCACCCAGCAGGCCAGCATGGACTTCATACAGCACGGTTTCGTGCCAGGGCCGCCCCCGCCACCCGTCATTGATCCATGAGTAAGCGGCATGGTCCACCACGACACTGGACCCATTGCTGTCGGCCTTCTGCCGGCGTGAGGCAGGGTCCGCTACCTTGCCCAGGCCTTGCGGTTCAAAGCTATAGGGCGTACCCGCCTGGCAGGCATGCCAGGCCTCGAACCAGCCACCGCCAACACTTCGCATCGAACTGACAGTATCGTCGATATGCAGCGCAACGCTGCCCACGCCCGGTGCCCACAAGCGGAAGCGCACACGGCCATCGTCCATCATCTGCGCCCCGTGGGAATAGCCGGATTCCGCACCCAAAAGTAGGCTCATCACATTCCCCCTTCGTCTGCCTGCACATCACCCAGCAGCAATACCATGGCGTGAGCACAAATCTTGAGCTGCGGCGCATGGACAACGGCCGCTGTCGCCCGGATATCGGCCGTATCAAAGACTCGCCGCCATTGACAGGGCGAGTCGGGAAGCTGGAATTCGATGTCCCCATCCCCACCATTCACCAGCATCAGGGAAAGGTCGACACTGCCATCATCCCGCACGCAGGCACGGCGCAGGCCCAGCACCCGTCCTTCAGTGAATTCCCAGGCCCCCTCGCTCATGGCGGAGCCATCCAGGTCGTACCATTGCAGCCGTGCCACGCCCGGAACGACTTCCGCGTTGTTATCGAGATAGCGGTTCATGCGCAACGAAGGGTGGCGGCGCCGCAAGCGCGCCAGCCGTTGAATGAAATTGGCCAGATCCCGGCCTGTCGGCATATCCAGCTGGCGCCAATCCAGCCAGGACAACTCGTTATCCTGACAATAGGCATTGTTGTTGCCACGCTGGGAATTTCCGAACTCATCGCCAGCCAGCAGCATGGGCGTCCCGTTGGCAAGAAACACGGTTGCCAGCATGGATCGCAAGACCCGCCCCCTTACCGCATTGACGCCTCGATCACGCGACGGCCCTTCGACCCCCCAATTGCGGGCATGGTTGTTGGCGTGGCCGTCGGCATTGCCATCGCCATTGTCCTCGTTGTGCTTGTCGTCATAGCAGACGACATCGTAGGCGGTGAACCCATCATGCGAAGCGAGATAATTGATGGAAGCCCATGTCCGCCGGAAGCGCCGGTCAAAGACATCAGGAGAGCCCGCCAGGCGTAATGCCAGTTCCCGCCGCATGCCTGATTCACCCTTCCAGAAACGCCGGAGCGCATCGCGGAAACGGTCGTTCCATTCAGCAAAACCCGGTGGGTGGTTGCCCAGCTGGTAACCGTCCGGCCCCGTGTCCCATGGTTCGGAAATCAGCTTCAGACGCGACAGCAGCGGGTCCTGCAGAATGGCATCGAAGAAACCCGACCCAGGGTCATAGCCATTGCCTTCGCGGCCCAGCGTCACACCCAGATCAAAGCGAAAGCCATCGATGCGATAACTGGTGGCCCAATAGCGCAATGAATCCATGACCATCTGCAGCACACGCGGGTGTGACAGGTTTACCGTATTGCCACAGCCTGTGTCATTGATGTAATAGCGTTCGTCGCCCGGTACCAGCCGGTAATAGCTGGCATTGTCCAGCCCGCGCCAGGAAAGGGTGGGCCCCAGTTCGTTGCCTTCGGCGGTATGGTTGTAGACCACGTCCAGGATGACCTCGAACCCCGCCGCCTGCAGCTGGCAGATCGAACGGCGCAGGTCATTGCCACTGCCCCCCTGAAGATAGGCCGGTTCGGGCGCAAAATAGGCCAGCGTGTTGTAGCCCCAATAGTTGCGCAGACCTCTTTCAACCAGGAAATGGTCCTGCAGGAAGGCATGCACCGGCAACAGCTCCACTGTGGTGACACCCATACGATGCAGGTGCTCCAGAAACCACGGATCGGCCAGTGCGCTGCTATTGCCGCGCACTGCCTCAGGGAGATCCTGGCGCATCATGGAAAGCCCTTTGACATGGGCTTCGTAAATAACGGTACGATCCCACGGCACTACGGGACGGCCGCCACACCCCCAATCGAAGATATCCGAGGTGACGACACCCTTGGGGACCAGAGCGGCGGAATCCCGCCTGTCCATCGCCATGTCTGCCTTGGCGTGGCCCACCCGATATCCGAAGACGGCATCGCTCCACTGCAGCTTGCCGTGCAACTGCCTTGCGTACGGGTCGATCAGCAGCTTTTGCGGGTTGAAACGGTGGCCGTTGCGCGGGTCGTAGGGCCCGTGAGCCCGATAACCGTAGATCAGGCCCGGGCCGGCATCGGGCAAGTATCCATGCCAGATTTCGTCGGTACATTCCGGCAACGGCAGGCGATGGAGTTCCCGTTTCCCGCGGGCATCAAACACGCATAGCTCGACTTTCCAGGCGTGGGCCGAGAACACCGCGAAATTGATGCCGGAACCATCGAAGCTGGCTCCCAAAGGGTAAGGCAGACCCGCTAGCAGCTCAGGTCGTCTACGTATGTCCGCGCTCATGCCAGCCCTCCGTGACCCTCGCCTTCCGGTGCCAGCATCAATGTCGCCAGCGGCGGCAGCTGCATGCTCAGGCTGTACGGTCGACCATGTGACGGGATGTCGGTCGCTGTCACATTACCGCCATTGCCCATGCCAGAACCGCCATACACCGATGCATCGGTATTGATGATTTCCCGCCAGGTGCCGGGGCACGGCACCCCGACCCGATAGGCGTGGCGTGGTACCGGCGTCATGTTGCACACTACCAGCACATGCCGGCCCTCGTGGCAGCGCAGGAAAGCAAAGACGCTATTCTCTACATCGTCGCCCACCAGCCACGCAAAACCATCCGGCCGCGCATCCCATACATGCAGGGCGGTATGGCGGCGATACACGGTGTTCAGGTCGCGCACCACCGCCTGTACCCCCGCATGGCCAATATGGCCCAGCGCCTGCCAGTCCAGTTCGCCGTCGTGGTTCCATTCACTCCACTGGGCGATGTCCCCGCCCATGAAGAGCAGTTTCTTGCCAGGATGCCCCCACATAAAGCCGAAGTAAGCGCGCAGATTGGCAAACTTCTGCCAGTCGTCGCCGGGCATGCGGCGCAAGAGGGAACCCTTGCCGTGCACCACTTCATCGTGGGACAGTGGCAACACGAAACGCTCGGACCACGCGTAGACGGTGCCGAACGTCATGTCGTGATGGTGATAGCGGCGGTGTATGGGGTCATGACCTATGTAGCGCAAGGTGTCGTGCATCCACCCCATGTTCCATTTGTATTGGAAACCCAGCCCGCCAGTGGCCGGCGCCGCTGTCACACCGGGCCAGGCCGTGGATTCCTCGGCAATCACCATGGCGCCAGGCGCCTGCTCGGCCAGCAAAGCATTCAAGGTCCGAAGGAAATCCACCGCATCCAGATTCTCAC
>JBAYOJ010000115.1:0-7695 GCA_041678385.1 Burkholderiaceae bacterium
CAAGGCCATCAAGAATCTGCGTGCCTTCATCGGCGAACTGCGGTTTCGCAATGCTGAGATTCCTATCTATCTGTATGGTGAGACGCGTACTTCCCAGCATATCCCGAACGATATTCTGCGCGAACTGCACGGCTTCATCCACATGTTCGAAGATACGCCGGAATTCGTTGCCCGGCACATCATTCGCGAGGCACGTGCCTACCTCGATAGTCTGGCGCCGCCTTTTTTCCGGGAGCTGCTCAAGTATGCGGCCGACGGTTCGTATTCCTGGCACTGCCCAGGGCATTCCGGGGGAGTGGCCTTCCTGAAAAGCCCGGTGGGGCAGATGTTCCACCAGTTCTTCGGCGAGAACATGTTGCGCGCCGACGTTTGCAATGCGGTTGACGAACTGGGCCAGCTGCTCGACCACACCGGCCCGGTGGCGGAATCCGAGCTGAATGCTGCGCGCATTTTCCATGCTGACCACTGTTTCTTCGTCACCAATGGCACGTCCACATCGAACAAAATTGTCTGGCATGCCAACGTCGCCAATGATGACGTGGTGGTGGTAGACCGCAACTGCCATAAATCCATTCTGCATGCCATCACCATGACGGGGGCGATACCGGTCTTCCTGAGGCCCACGCGTAACCATCTGGGCATCATCGGGCCTATTCCCCTAGAAGAGTTCAAGCCTGAAAACATCAAGCGCAAGATCGAGGCCAACCCGTTTGCCCGCAATGCCAAGGACAAGCGTCCGCGTATTCTGACGCTGACGCAGAGCACCTACGATGGCGTGATCTACAACGTGGAAATGATCAAGGACGAACTCGGTTCGGCCATCGACACGCTGCACTTCGATGAGGCCTGGCTGCCGCATGCGGCGTTCCACGATTTCTACAAGGATATGCACGCGATTGGCGAAGGGCGACCGCGCAGCCAGGACGCCATGGTTTTTGCGACGCATTCCACGCACAAGCTGCTGGCCGGCCTGTCGCAGGCCTCCCAGATCACCGTGCAGGATTCCGAATCCCGCAAGCTTGATCGCAATGTGTTCAATGAAGCCTATCTGATGCATACCTCCACGTCGCCACAGTACGCCATCATTGCGTCCTGCGATGTGGCGGCGGCCATGATGGAACCCCCCGGCGGTACGGCGCTGGTCGAGGAAAGCATTGCCGAAGCCATGGATTTCCGCCGTGCCATGCGCAAGGTGGAATCCGAATACGGGCGCAATGACTGGTGGTTCAAGGTGTGGGGGCCCAACCGGCTGCCAGTCGACGGCATAGGCCATCGTGAAGACTGGTTGCTGGAATCCGGTGATGAATGGCATGGCTTTGGTGCACTGGCCGATGGCTTCAACATGCTCGACCCGATCAAGGCCACCGTTGTCACGCCGGGGCTGGATATTTCCGGCACCTTTGCCGAAACCGGCATCCCGGCGGCGCTGGTTTCCAAGTTCCTGGCCGAGCATGGCGTGGTCATTGAAAAAACCGGCCTGTATTCCTTCTTCATCCTGTTCACCATAGGCATCACCAAAGGCCGCTGGAATACGCTGCTTACCGCACTGCAGCAATTCAAGGATGACTACGACAGGAATCAGCCGATGTGGCGGATCCTGCCCGACTTCTGCAAACAGTTTCCCGTTTACGAGCGCATGGGCTTGAGGGATCTTTGCCAGGAAATTCACCAGGCATACAAGAAGTACGATCTGGCGCGCCTGACCACAGAGGTCTACCTCAGCGACATGGTGCCTGCCATGAAGCCTTCCGATGCTTACGCCAAGATGGCGCATAGGGATTCCGAGCGCGTGTCCATTGACGAACTCGAAGGGCGGGTCACTGGTGTGCTGCTTACACCGTATCCCCCTGGCATCCCCTTGCTTATACCGGGCGAGCGCTTCAATCAGCGCATCGTTCATTACCTGCAGTTCGCCCGCGAGTTCAACGCGCGGTTCCCGGGGTTTGAAACCTATGTCCACGGCCTGGGCACCGATACGGGCCCGGATGGCGAACAGCGCTATTACGTGGATTGCATCAAAGAATCCGCCATCGCGTGAGCAAGTTGCCCCGTTCTGCGGCCGCTGCCCGGGCGAGCTTCGATGTGGCGGTCATAGGCGCAGGTGCGGCCGGCATGATGGCGGCGGCTGTCGCCGGTCAGCGTGGCCTGCGGGTGGTGTTGCTCGATCATGCTGAACGGCTGGCCGAGAAGATCCGGATTTCCGGGGGCGGCCGCTGCAACTTCACAAACATCGGCACGACGCCGGCCCAATTCATTTCACGCAATCCTTATTTTTGCCGTTCGGCACTGTCGGCATATGGCCCGCGTGATTTTCTGGACCTGGTCGAGCGACATGGCATTCGCTGGCACGAGAAACATCGCGGTCAGTTATTCTGTGATGATTCCTCGGAAAACATCATCGATATGCTGCGTGCCGAATGTGAAGAGGCTCGCGTAGCCTGGCGCATGCCCTGCAGCGTGCAGTCGGTCGAGCAGGCCGAAGGCGGCTACCAATTGCAGACTACGTTTGGTGGCATCGAGGCGCGCAATCTGGTGCTGGCTACTGGCGGGATGGCGATTCCACAACTTGGGGCCACCGATTTTGCGCTGCGCATTGCGCGCCAGTTCGGGCTGCGAGTGGTTGAACCCAGGCCCGCGCTGGTGCCGCTGGTTTTTGATGCCCGGCAGTGGGCGCCCTTTGCGGAACTGAGTGGCGTGGCGCTGGAAGTCACGCTTCGCAACGTGCCGGGTACAGGCGCCCGTGGTGATGATGCGCAGGGCAAGCCCGTACGGCGTGGCGGCGGACGCAAGGGTGGCGTAGCTCAGGCAGCCTTCCTGGAAGACCTGCTCTTCACCCATCGTGGTCTTTCAGGGCCGGCCATTCTGCAAATTTCCAGTTATTGGAACCCGGGTGAAGCCATCGAGATCGATCTTGCGCCGGGCCAGGATATTGCCGCAGCTTTGCTGGACGCCAAGCCAGGCAACCGGCAGCAAGTGGCGACGGTACTGGCCGGGCTCTGGCCGCGGCGCCTGGCCGAGCAGTGGCTGGCGCAGGAAGAGGGCGGCATGGCATCGGCGCGTCTGGCCGATGTTGCCGACCGGCGCTTGCAGGCCCTGGCTGAACGTATCCATCACTGGCGTCTCACACCTGCAGGGACGGCAGGCTACCGCAAGGCTGAAGTCATGCGCGGCGGGGTCGACACCGACGAGCTCGATCAACGCAGCATGCAGGCGCGCAAGGTCGCCGGCCTGTATTTTGTGGGTGAAGCCGTGGATGTCACAGGCTGGCTGGGAGGCTACAACTTTCAATGGGCCTGGGCCTCGGCGGTGGCCTGCGGGCAGGCTCTGGCAGCCTGAATATGCGCTAGTGAACCTCTGGGCATTGTTCAGTGTCTGTTGGGCGATACACATTTCAGCGGGCTGGCCGCCTGGCTGGCTTGACCCGCTGTACGGCATCACGGCTATCGGTTATTCTCTGCCCTTGCTGTCATTGCAGTGAGTGGGAGAGCGCCGCTGTCGCGGCCACCGAAGGCGCAAACGCCCATAATCGCTCAGGTACCCCGTACCACTCATGCATTGCCCCTCATTGCAGAGGGCAAGGCGGCGCTCTGGAGAGATCCGCCCCGGCTCAGGCCGCTGTGGCGGGCGCCGAAGGTGAACACTCGTGCAATACGGGTCAACTCTCAGGCAAAAGGACAGAAGGGCGGTTTGGCCATATGCTGGCCGGGCCGTTCGCTTTCCAATCTTTGCCCATCGTCCGGAGTTTTCGTTCATGACCGCAGTTCTCAAGCAAACCCCCTTGTTCAATGCCCACCTGGCCGCAGGTGCCCGCATGGTCGATTTCGGCGGCTGGGATATGCCTGTTGCCTACGGTTCCCAGATCGAAGAACACCATGCCGTGCGTCGCGCCGCCGGCATGTTCGACGTATCGCATATGCTGAACATCGACATTCGGGGGGCGGCATCCAAGGCTTTCCTGCGGCGTTTGCTGGCCAACGATGTTGAGCGGCTCTCCGAGCCCGGCAAGGCCATTTATTCATGCATGCTGAATGAGCGTGGGGGCGTCATTGACGACCTTATCGTCTACTACTTCAGCCCTGAATCCTGGCGGCTGGTGGTGAATGCCGGCACGGCCGACACTGACCTCGAATGGATACAGGGCGTGGCAGCGCGTGAAGGCTTCGATGTTGAGATCATTGCGCGCCGCGACCTCGCCATGCTGGCCGTTCAGGGGCCTGAGGCGCGTGCAACCCTGTGGCAGGTGCGTCCGCAATGGCAGGCAGCATCCGAACCATTGAAACCGTTTTCCGGCGCAGTGATTGGCGACGATGTGATGGTGGCGCGCACGGGTTACACAGGCGAAGACGGCTTTGAAATCGTGCTGCCGGCCGCCGACGTGGAAGCGCTCTGGAATAATCTGCTCGCCGCAGGGGTGCGGCCTTGTGGCCTGGGTGCCCGCGATACGCTGCGCCTGGAAGCCGGCATGAATCTGTATGGCCATGAAATGAGCCAGGATGTGAATCCGCTGGTGGCCGGGCTTGCCTGGACCGTCTCCTTCAAGGATGCCGGCCGTGCTTTCATCGGGCGTGCAGCCATCGAAGGTGTGACCCCTTCGCAGGTCATGGTGGGGCTGCGGCTGCGCGATCGCGGTGTCATGCGCGAAAACATGAAGGTGCGCACCGTCCAGGGCGAAGGCGTACTCACCAGTGGATCCATGTCGCCCACCATGGGTGTATCCATTGGCATGGCACGCGTGCCTGCGGGGGTGTTGGCGGGCAGCGAAGCTGAGGTCGAAATCCGCGGCAAATGGCTTGCGGCCGATGTGGTGTCCATGCCGTTCGTGCGCAACGGCAAAGTGCTTTGAATCATCCGTTTTCTGTATCTACAAAATATATCCGTCAAAAAGCACGGATCCCAATTCAATTTCCTCAAGAGGTCAGACATGAGTCTTCCAACCGATCGCAAGTATGTGTCTTCCCACGAATGGGCTCGTCTTGAAGGCGACGTTGTAGTGGTTGGCATTACCGACAACGCCCAAGACCAGCTGGGCGACCTGGTTTACGTAGGTGATGTTGAAGTCGGCGCGAATCTGCAGGCCGGCGATGTGGCAGGTGTCGTCGAATCCGTGAAGGCCGCTTCAGATATCTATGCACCCGTGGCCGGCGAGGTGGTGGAATTCAATGAAGCGCTCAACGATGAGCCCAATCTGATCAACGAAGCGGCGCACGATACCTGGATCTTCAAGCTGAAGCCCGTTCGCGCCGCCGACCTTGACAACCTTCTGGATGCCGCTGGCTACGAGGCCCTGCTCTGAACATGTTTCCCGAACTTGACCCCCATACCGAATTCCAGGGGCGCCATATTGGCCCCACGCAAAATGACCAGGCACGCATGCTGGAAGTCATTGGCGCGCCTTCCTTGTCCGCATTGATTCACGAGATCGTTCCGGCCAGCATTCTTGACGAAACACCGCTGGAAGTGCCAGGCCCGTTCTCGGAAAGCGCTGCGCTGGCACGGCTTAAGGCCATCGCCGGGCGCAACGAGGTCTTCCGCAACTATATCGGCCAGGGTTACTACGGTACGCATGTGCCCAATGTGATCCTGCGCAATCTCCTCGAGAACCCAGCCTGGTACACGGCCTACACGCCTTATCAGCCGGAAATCTCACAAGGCCGGCTGGAAGCGCTGCTGAACTTCCAGACCATGGTGGCTGACCTTACGGGGCTGGATATCGCCAATGCCTCGCTGCTGGACGAAAGCACGGCTGCGGCCGAAGCCATGACGCTGGCCCGCCGGGGTTCGCGTTCCAAATCGAATACCTTCTTTGCTTCGGAGCACTGCCATCCGCAGACGCTCGAAGTGCTGCGCACGCGGGCGGAGCCCATGGGCATCGAACTCGTGATCGGCGACGAAGCACAAGGCCTGCCGGAATGCTTTGGGGTGCTGCTGCAGTACCCGCAGACGCTGGGTTCGATCGAGGACTACCGTTCCCTGGTTGAAACTGCTCATTCCCAGGGCGCGCTGGTAGCCGTTGCTACAGACTTGCTGGCCTTGGCAGTGCTGACGCCCCCGGGCGAATGGGGGGCCGACATTGCAGTGGGAACCGCGCAGCGTTTTGGGGTGCCGCTGGGTTTTGGTGGGCCACACGCCGGCTTCATGGCCTGCCGTGATGCCTATAAGCGCAATCTGCCCGGCCGTCTGGTCGGTGTGTCGCGTGATGCCCAGGGCGCTCCCGCTCTGCGTCTGGCGCTGCAAACACGCGAACAGCATATCCGTCGTGAGAAAGCCACTTCGAATATCTGCACAGCGCAGGTATTGCTGGCTGTCATGGCGGCCATGTATGCCGTGTGGCATGGGCCCGAGGGGCTGGCGCGCATTGCCCGCCGGGTCGCCCAGCATACGGGCCGTTTGCAGGCCGCTCTAGGTCGTCTGGGGCTGGCCGTTCGCAACGCCAGCTATTTTGACACCCTTTGCGTTGAAACCGGCGCGCATACCGATGCCATTGTGGCGGCAGCACGCAAAGCCCGCATCAATCTGCGCATGGTCGATTCGGCCACGCTGGCCGTTTCACTGGACGAAACCGTCACGCTCGAAGATCTGAAGGCGCTCGTGGGTGTGTTCGCCGACGGCATGGGCAAAGGCGCGGGCGATGGCCTGGAAGCGCCCGCCGGCCATGGTTTGCCGGGCGACTTGCTGCGTGGCAGCGATGTTCTGCCGCATCCGGTGTTTTCACGTATCCGCTCCGAAACCGATATGTTGCGCTACCTGCGCGGCCTGTCCGACAAGGACCTCGCGCTGGATCGCACCATGATTCCGCTCGGTTCCTGCACAATGAAGCTGAACGCCACGGCCGAAATGATTCCCATCACCTGGCCGGAATTCTCGCAGATCCATCCCTTTGCGCCGGTTGAGCAGGTTCAGGGCTATCAGCAGCTTGTCGAGGAATTGTCAGCTGCGCTGTGCCAGATCACAGGTTACGACGCGATCAGCCTGCAACCCAATTCAGGGGCCCAGGGCGAATACGCTGGTCTGCTGGCTATCCGGGCCTACCACCGCGCTCAAGGCCAGAGCCAGCGCGATATCTGCCTGATTCCGGCATCGGCGCACGGCACCAACCCGGCATCGGCGCAGATGGCCGGCATGGAAGTCGTGGTGGTGGCGTCCGACGACAATGGTAACGTTGATGTGGCCGACCTGCAGCGCCGTATCGACCAGGCGGGCGACCGCCTGGCAGCGCTGATGATTACCTACCCGTCCACGCATGGGGTGTTCGAGCTCGCCATCACCGATATCTGCGAACGCATCCACGCGGCCGGCGGGCAGGTTTATCTGGATGGCGCCAACATGAACGCCATGGTCGGTCTGGCGCGCCCCGGTAAGTTCGGTTCCGATGTATCACACCTGAACCTGCACAAGACTTTCTGCATTCCTCATGGCGGCGGCGGCCCAGGCGTTGGGCCTGTGGCTGTGCGCTCACACCTGGCGCCGTATCTACCGGGTGTGGTGGGCACTGACGGCCTGCTGCCTCAAGAGGCGCCCGTGGGCCCTGTATCGGCAGCGCCTTTTGGTTCTGCCAGTATCCTGCCGATTTCTTACATGTATGTGATCATGATGGGCGCGCAGGGTCTGAAGTCGGCTTCCGAGACAGCCATTATCAGTGCGAACTATATTGCGGCCCGCCTGCGTGAACACTATCCCGTGCTGTATGCCGGCCCC
>JBAYOJ010000116.1:0-7682 GCA_041678385.1 Burkholderiaceae bacterium
AAAGGCCACTTGTCTATGGCTAAAGAACCTGCCGCATCTGGTGCCGACAAACATCGTCGATGGCCGAGAGCCGCGAATCCACAAGATGCCGCCAAGCCCGGATCGGTGGAAGCTGCGCAGCGCGACATACCCCGGCATTGCGCTGGCGATGGCCCAGCAGTGGGGGCAAATGCTGCCGGTGCAGGCTGATCTTCTTGAGGCGAACGCACGCGCCGACGGCAAGACCTGTGTCCCTGATTTCAAGGCTGAAGCGCAGCAGCACGACGCGGCGGGGCGCGGCAGCGACACGCCGGCGGCGTGCTGCGTAGCGTCGCAAGAAGGCCCCGATGGTAATCACGGGGAGACCCTCTCACGGGAGTCCGAAGCATGACCCGTGCACGGAAAAATGATCTTGTCCTGGACGGAAACGAAGTGATGCTTCGTCTGCGTGCCGAACGGCGGCACACAAGCCAAGCGGTTCACGTCGATTGGGTCCGTTTCACAGTCAAGCTCAAGCGGGCACCGCTTCCCAGCGTCGATGATCTGTTTCCGCTGCCTGTGGCCACCGTCGCGGACAAGCTGCGATTGGATCGCATGCGTGAAGTCCTGCGAAGCCTGCCTGATCCTGACTTCTCGGCCAGCGTCCAGGCAAAAACCCTGGCTGATCAAGTCTGTGAAGCACTCGGTCCTGATTTCAGCGTGTACCCCGAAGTCAGAAAAGGCCATGACTTCTACAAGCATCGCTGGTCCATCGTGCGCAACGATGTTGAGTGTGGCTGGGTCGGCTTCCTGGCCTCGGGCAACAGCCCGCGCCAGCAAGCCCAGGCCAGCACCATTCACGCCAACATCTACGGTACGGCTTGTACCTTCGCGGAACATGGCTTCAATCATCGCTTGGCGAAACTCGTTCGCAGCACCGAAGCCACGTTGACGCGGATTGACCTTGCCCTGGACTTCTTTGACGGCCTCAAAGGCGGCATGGATCGCGTTGTCAGCGACTACACGGCCGGTCTCATGGACGTGAGCGGCAACCGTCCGACCTGCAATCAAGTGGGCCGTTGGCCTCTGCACCGCGAACGGTCTTTCTACTTCGGCAGTCGCGAAGCTGGCAAGCAAACCAACGTCTATGAAAAAGGCGACCAGCTTTTCGGCTGGAAAGCTGCAAACCCATGGACCCGCGTCGAACTGCGCTACGGCAACAAGCTGCGCGTACTCGATGCCGACATGCTCAACAGGCCTGCCGATTACTTCGCCGGGGCCAGCGACTGGCATGCCCAGGTCCTGCGCGAAGCCGAAGCCACTTTCGCAGCGCAACCAGTTCCCGTGAAAAAAAAGCTGGCGGTCGAAACCGTCAAAGCCGAAGTCACGCGGAACGTGCGTTGGTTCAGGGATACCGCGCTTGCGACGGCGGCCATGGTGTTTCAGCACGTTGGCGTCGATGCCCTGGCAAACATGCTCGAAGGCGCTCAGCTTCCGGGACGTCTGCAGAAGTTCAAACCATCAGAAGTACGGCAAACCTATGAACAGGTTTTCCGTGATTTGTCGCGCTCCGGTACAGGCCGTCCGGGTATGAGTGCTTATCAGGCCGCATGAAGGAAATCAGCAAATGAAGATGGCAAGTAAGGCCGTGCTCCATGGCATCAAGTCCAGCAAGGGCACGCTCAACGATGGCAAGGGCTTTGACTCCACCACGTTCCACCTTTCGGTGGACATCGGTGAATCGACCTTCGGCGAAAGCATGGGCATCGAAACCCGCCCGTTCAAGTTCGGCACGTCCGACGAGTTCAAGAAGTGGGCGCACCTGAAAAACAGCTTCCCGCTCGGCGGCGTGCCGGTGGATTGCGAATTCGATGTCGTGGCCGGTGCGGACAACAAGGTCAAGCTCACGCTCCTGGCCATCCGTCCGAGCCCGGCGCAAAAGGGCGCCTGAAATGTCGCGCTACGTCATCCAATCCGGCACTACAGGCCAGTTCCTGGCGCCGTCCTTTGAGGATGGGCAACCGGAATGGGTGATGTTGCTTCGTGAGGCCGGCGTCGTGGAGGACCTCGAAAGCTGTGCGCAGCTTATCGAGGATCACACAGAACCGTGGCACCGGCCGCTTGTGGTGGATCTCAACTGTTTGCATGGGGTGGTCGATGGCGGCAATTGATGTGACTTCGGTTGTAGCGCAAGTGGGCATGCAGTTCCCGCCGATCCTGGCGGTAGGCGGCGCGGCCTTGCTGGTGTTCGTTGCGCTCAAGTCCTTTGTATGGGTGAAGCGCAGCCTTGGCGCTGTTGTCGAAAGCAATGGAGTTCAGGCCAGGGCAAGGGCTGATGCGCGGCTGACTGCTCGAGCGGAGTTCGAACAAAGCCATGAGGTTCAGACTGTCAATTACGTGTCTGCTGACGAATATCGGCGGGATTACGGCGATTGGGAGCTTGATCACGCGCTTGCATCGGCGGAACGGTTCGAACGGGCGTTTGAATCGGGCACGAAGTTCGAACAGATCGCCTTCGAAGCCATGGATCCATCCGGGCAGGGCAGGGTGCAGGCCCTGGTGGATCGGGGCATGGCCTTCGGTGATGCGGTGCGTGCCGTCGAAATGCGTGATGAGGCCGTCGAGCGTGCCGAAGCGCAGCGAGTCCTCGACAAGGAAAACCGCAAGGGCCAGGAATTCGCCAATGCGGGCATCTCGGCCCAGCAGTTGGACGACTTCGAAGCGTCGTACCGCGACATGTGGGCCGATCAATCGGGCGGGCGTGTGTGATGCGCTGCGCTGTACCCCTGACCTTGCACGCCTATGAAAACGCGTCGGCATCAACACTGGTGGAAGTGGAAGTTGTTGCGCTCCTGCCGCCGTCTGGTCCTTGTACTGGTGCGCAGCTTGTTGCCATGACCTCGGCTGAGTTCTCGCAGCACACGGCCAGCCCGTTCAACCTGGACCCGGCAGAAGCCGCGCCTATCGCTGCGGCGGTGCTCGGTGTTTGGGCGGTGGGCTTCGGCATTCGCTCGGCTATTCAGGCTTTGCGCTCAAGCCCTGACGATCGGGACGAATGAGATTGCATCGGCGTGCGGCCATGGTGGCTGTACACCGCTGCAATTTCGCAGCGAAACATCAACCTTTCAAAAGGAGTTTCTGAAATGAACATGAAGACTTTCAAGCGCGCTGGCGCTGGTTCCCTGGCCCTGCTCGGTGCTGCTGCCGCCCAGGCTGCGGCTGTTGATGTGTCGGACGTGGTGACCGACATTGGCGCCCAGATCACGCCCATCGTTGCCATCGGTGGCGCCGTGCTGCTGGTCGTGGTGTCCGTCAAGGCCTTCCGCTGGGTGCGTTCGGCGCTGAGCTGATCGTATCTCAGGCGTTGCCCCAGGCCGGCCGGCTGGGGCCGCCGTTCAGTGCGTCGGTGGTCGGCGCAGCGAAGGGCGAAGGGAAAAGCATGGAATTGACAACTGACGGGCAAGGCCTTTGGCTTATCGTGGCGGTACTGGGGGCAGCATGGCTCATTTTTGGCGCCTGATTCTCGGCGTTGTTTTTGCCTGTGTCGCTTGGTCCTCTGCGCATGCGTCGATACCTACCACCTATCTCTATGGTTGGTCTCACTCGGGCTATGGTCTTTCGCTGCCAAAGGTGTATTCATCCGCGGACGCAGCTTGTGAGGCGGGTGTAACCCTTTATAAATCACACACCGGTAACACATCGGCGTATACCGTTTTCGATGGTGGTGATCCCGGTTCTTCTTACGCTCAGTGTAGAGTTAAGTTGTCCTCTGGCGGGGGATGGATCGGCCCTATCGGTTACACCAACCGCGGCACTGGCTGTCCTGTCGGCAGTTCGTCTATTGGTGGCGGTCAGTGTGAATGTGACACTGGTTTTTATGAGGACGCGGGCCAGTGTAAGCCTGTCCCTGATTGTGGCGTCGGCCAATATTGGAACGGTTCTTCCTGCGAGCCCATCCCTGACCCTCCCCTGTGTAACCCGCCCAAGGTCATCATCGGTGATCAGTGCATGCTGCCGCCTGATCCTGACGACCCTTGCCCGCCTCCGAACGTCCTCCAACCCGATGGGTCTTGTTTGCCTCCTTGTCCATCGGGCCTGAGTCGCATTGATGGCGTTTGCAAGTGTCCGGTTGGCAAGGTGTATGTTGACGGCCAGTGCAAAGACCCTGAGTGCAACCACCCTTTGGGCACTGATCTTGGGTATGACGGGCAGCAGTTCACGTCCGCCAATTACGGCGGCGGCACCTTTTGCCATGGCTCCTGTGTGGTTTATCCCTCGTTCGCTGGTCGTGATCCGGTGTCTGGCAAGTGGTTTGCCAATGGTCCTTTGACCAGTACGGGTGTCGCGTGTTCGGGTACATCAGGTAGTGGTGGTTTGCCTCCTGGTGAGGATCCCACCAACCCGAATCCCGGTGACCCTCCACCGCCTGAAGAACCTCCCAAGTCCTGCGCCAAGGGCCGGTGTCCCGGTACTGTTAATGGCGTCACGGTCTGCGTGCCGTGCAGTGACACATCTAGCACTAGCTCGGGAGGTTCCAGCCCTGGCGGCTCCATTCCGGGTAACGGCGCCGATGGCACGGGTGGCCCTGGTCAACCTGGTGGGCCGCCGGGCAGCTCGTCCACGTCCACTAGTACCACATGCAAAGACGGCAAGTGCACCACGACCACCACGACGAACACGACGGGTGAGGACGGCCAGGCCGTGGACACCAAGACCGAGACCAAGGAAGAAACCAAGGAGGACTTCTGCACCGAGAACCCGAAGTCGCCTCATTGTGTTGAGGGCTCCTTTGGTGGAAGTTGTGAAGGTGGCTTCACTTGCGAAGGTGACGCTGTGCAGTGCGCCATCGCGCAGCAGCAGCACTTGCGCATGTGCAAGCTTTTCGATGATCACTCCAGTGCTGAGGCTCAACTGTATGAGTCGCTCAAAGGCAAGGAAGGAAACCAGACGGGCGATCTTCCAGGAAACGTTACGTTTGATTTCGGCCCTGCCTCGATCGACACCTCCAGCACCATCGGCGCGTCCTGCATACAGGACATGAATATCTCGGTGATGGGCTCGTCCATCACCATCAAGCTGTCCTCTGTTTGCCAGTATCTGGAAATGCTCGGTAATGTGCTGATGGCCCTGTCGTTTCTTCTCGGCGCTCGCATCGTCATAAGGGGGTAAACATGCCTGCAATCGTCGCCATGATCATGGGCGCTCTTATCCATATCACCGGGGCGCTCGTCGGCCGTGTGCTGGTCGCGCTGGGTATCGGCGTTGTGACCTACACCGGCCTGAACACGTTGCTTGACTGGTTCAAGGCTCAGGCGCTTTCAGCGCTGGGCGCGGTGGATGGTCAGGTTCTGGGCATGCTTGGCACTATGAAGGTGGGCGAGTGCATCAGCATCGTCACCAGCGCCATGGCGGCGCGGGCCGTGATCAACGGTATTCAGGGCGACACCTTCAAAAAGTGGGTGCTGAAATGATGCGAAGCCTGCACCGTCAACGCGGCTTTATCTATCTGACCACCGGCGCGAATGGTGCCGGCAAAACCCTGCTGACCCTCAAGGACGTGCGCGAAAAGCAGGTCAAAGAGGGGCGCTCGGTCTATTACTGCGGCTTTGACATGAAGCCGGAAAAGGCTCAGGAGTTCGGCTGGCAAAAGTGCGATCCCACGCTGTGGCAGGATTTGCCCGATGGTTCCATCGTCATCATGGATGAATGCCAGGACTACTTCCCTGTGCGCGCTAATGGGGCCAAGGTGCCCGATTACGTCGAGAAGCTGGCCGTTCACCGAAAGCGTGGTTTCGACTTCTTCATGATCACTCAGCACCCGGCGAACATTGACAAGTTCGTTGTTCGTCTGATCGGTGATCCGGGCTGGCATCGCCACCTCAAGCGCACTTTCGGCGCTCAGATCACCAGTGTCATCAAGTGGTCGGCCGTCAACAACCAGTGTGAGAAGCCTAGCTCTGGCAAGTCGGGGCAAGTGTCATCCGTGCCGTACCCGAAAGAGGTGTACGCCTGGTACAACAGCGCCACGATTCACACTGCAAAGCGCACTATCCCGAAGCAGGTTTACGTCATCGCGGCCTCTGCCCTGTTGATTCCGCTGCTGGGTTACTTTGCCTGGTCCACGTTCAAGTCGGGGATGCTCAAGGGCAAGCCAGAAGCGGCCGAAGTGGCGGCCGCTGGTGACGCGCTCGGCGCTGACGTGGCCCGGCCGGTGCGATCGACTACCGTCGTCAGCCAGGCGCAGTATTTTGAAAGCTACCATCCTCGCGTCCCTGGCCTGCCGCACACCGCGCCCAGGTATGACGATGTGACGAAACCGATCACTGCTCCATATCCTGCGGCGTGCCTCACGGTTGGCGATAAATGCCGCTGCTACACCCAGCAGGCCACGCGCATGCAGATCGAGGACGATACCTGCCGGGCCATTGCTGAGAATGGCTTTTTCGTGGACTGGCAGCAGGCCCAGCAAGGCCAGCAGCAGGCCCACCAGAAGCCGTCAGCGCAGCAGCCCAGCCCAATCCCTACGCCACCTCTGCAAACGCGCCATGATCCGCCCATGGTCCAGCATGCACCGGTGCGTGCGGTGCCTGCCAGCCCTGATATGCTGGCGTGGGCCGCTGCTCGCGATCGTTGATTCCACAATGAGAAAACTTTATATTGGCATGCATCTTGCATATGCAATATCCATGCCAAACTAAAAGTAATATAGGAAAATAACCCGGCGCGTTCGCGGGCTCGGCAAGGGCATGCTACGTCGGGCGTCGCGGGCTAGTGCCCCCAAGCCCATTCAACGGCCGGGCGGTAGCGTGGCCCCTGCGGGCGCTGGCCTGCTGCTTAGCTGGCCGCGTGCGAGGGCCATGCAAACCAACCCAGTCCCCACCGCGCTCTGATAAACAATCAGATCAGGCTCGAAATAGCGGTCTGTTGGCGCTGCCGAAGTCGGCCATGTCCTGTAGACGTTCGATCTTGGCCCTGAGTTGGCGGTTTTCACGCTCCAGAGCCATGGCCCATGAGTAGTAGCGGGCCGCGTCGTTCTGCGTTTGGGTGTTGGCTACGCTGATGCCCCAGCGCGTCTCCCAAAACAGTGCCAGCATCACGGCCCGGGGTGCTTGCTCGGCGGCGCTGTAGCGCTGTAGCGTCCGCCTGGAAATGCCCAGGTGTTTGGCAACCTGGGTTGGGGTTGCTGGGATGTCGCGTAGCAGGATCGACAGCGGCGGCAGTTGTCGAGGTGATCTGAACATGCGCGACATTTTGTCGTGGTGCTTCAGGCGGTGATCGCTCGATTTGCGCCCAGGTGCCGTGCCAGCCGCTGACCCCATGCCGAAACTTTACATAATATACAAGGTGGGGTATGTACCAGAAGGGCAGAAGTGCCCGCCAAAACTGCCAGGGCGGCAGTGGTGGCCCCGCCCAAAACACGCCGGGCCATGCGCTGGCGGCATGCGCTGTCTTTCTCCGATTCGACAGCGGCAACAAGCGCCCATTGTTGGGCGTCCTCGCCTAGTTCCTCGGCCAGCGCATAGGCGACTGCTGGGCTTAGGTGTTCTCGCCGCTTTGCGTTGTGGAGCGCGGTTCTTTCCAGGCCGAGTGATCGCGCCCATTCCGGGGGTGTCTTCACCTTTAGGGCTTGGTCGAGTAGGTCCATGGTGGATTTCATGGTGCTTTCCTGTTGCGTGATGTTGACAAGTTGGCAATGGTAGTGCGGATTGTGTTGTCAAGGTGAC
>JBAYOJ010000117.1:0-7655 GCA_041678385.1 Burkholderiaceae bacterium
ACGGCCGATTGTTTTTCACCTATATTGTTCAGGTGAACCAGGTGATGCTGGATGTAGTAAGACTGGGGCGAAATATCAGCAGCGACAGCCATCTGAAACCTTATCCTGTAAACACGACCCGGGGCCTTCCCCGAGAACAATTAGTGCAACTACGGCAGCTTGCGAAACGCCAGAAGCAGCACATACCCTTTCAACACACACAGCAGGCCCAAGAGCAGCGCCGGCCAAACCAGCCAGCCTTCCCCATACCAGGCGGCAAGCCCGAGAATGAGGATGGCGGTACCTAGTTTGAAAGCCTCGCCCCAGAAGAACGCCATGGGCCCGGATTTCATGGGGCCGAACATGCCAGCAAGCAAACGCAGGGCGAACAACGCATTCGGCACAAAATATGCCGCCGCGCCGATCAAGGCCGACAATGCCGCATCGCCTCCTGCCACCAGGCCGGAAAGCACAACCGCAAACACGGCCATACCTGCCTGCGCAACCAGAGCCTTGATCAGCCCCTGGCTGGCACGCTGACCTATTCTTGCGCGCTCGGCGTCAGTCAGCACGATCGGGGAATGTTCTTCCACGCTGCCTACCTTTGGTTCACACCCATCTACTGCTTTACTGGGACCCGATTCACGGGGTTAACCCGGAAATTACCCAAATAGCCCGAACTTACGAGCTAGAATCCCGTCAAACTTCGAGATTTGCCGCTACTGGTACTAACCCCAGGCGGCAAACCCAAGGAGTATAGCGTTTTTCACAATTTGCAAGCAAGCCGCCTGCGTTGCAAACCCGACATTATGCGGCCGGAATACCACGGCCGGCCGCATCCCGCGCGGTTTTACTGGTGTTTGAAGGCGGGTTTGCGCTTCTCAACGAAGGCCTGCATGCCCTCTTTCTGGTCTTCCGTTGCAAACAGTGCATGGAAATTCCGGCGCTCGTACAAGAGGGTTTCGTGCAGCGTGCCCTCGTAAGCCGTATTGACACACTCCTTCGCCATGATGACCGATGGCAGCGAGTACGAGGCGATCGTTTCCGCTGCCTGCATGGCTTCGTCAAGCAAGCGGTCTAGCGGTACAACACGAGAAACCAGACCGGAACGCTCGGCTTCATCGGCATCCATCATGCGGCCTGTCAGCACGAGATCCATAGCCTTGGCCTTGCCGATCGCGCGCGGCAGGCGCTGGGTACCGCCCAGCCCTGGGATGACGCCCAACTTGATTTCGGGCTGGCCAAACTTTGCGTTTTCTGCCGCGATGATGAAATCGCATAGCATCGCCAGTTCGCAGCCGCCGCCAAGCGCATAACCTGCCACGGCAGCAACAATGGGTTTGCGGACGTGCTTGAGCGATTCCCAGTTGCCGCCCAGGTAATCCTGTTTGTAGACATCCATGTAGCTCCAGCCTTGCATGGCTGCGATGTCAGCGCCCGCCGCAAACGCCTTTTCCGAACCCGTAAGCACAATTGCGCCGATGTCTTCGTCGGCATCGAACTTGCGCAAAGCGTCGGCCAGCTCGTCGATGAGTTCATTGCTCAGCGCATTCAACGCCTTGGGCCTGTCCAGGGTAATCAGGGCCACACGACCGCGAACTTCTGTCTTCACCATAGGTGCATTCATACCGTCTCCTTGCAGAACGTTAATATTGAGGAATGAAAACCGAATCCATTCTTTATGCGCTGGTGCCGCATGACCTTGCCGGCCATCGGCTGCGCATCACATTGACCATTGCCAACCCCGACCCGAAGGGGCAAACGCTTGCCCTTCCGGCGTGGATTCCAGGCAGCTATCTTATTCGAGATTTCGCCCGCCAAGTCGAAACCATAGACGCGCACAGCGGCAAACACCCTGTCGGCATCACCAAGACAGGCAATCACAGCTGGCGCTGCGAACCCTGCCAGGGCCCCTTGGTTGTCGAGTACGTCGTCTATGCGTGGGATTTGTCGGTGCGGGGCGCTCACGTCGACGAAACCCATGTTTTCTTCAATGGCACCAGCGTCTTTCTGGCAGTCGGAGGCCAGGAACACGAGCCCTGCCATGTACTGCTGAGCCCACCGGCCAACCAAACCGACTGGTCCGTCCACACCACGCTGCCCGAAGCAGCCGGCCACGGGCAGCAAGCACCACGCCACGGCTTCGGCATGTATCTGGCACCCGACTACGACGCCCTGATAGACCACCCGGTGGAGATGGGAACTCCCCAGGTAGTGACATTCGAGGCTTGCGGCGCTCACCATGAAATGGTGTTCACCGGCGTTGCCCCCAACCTCGACCTGGCGCGCATTGCCGAAGATACGCGTCGCATCTGTGCAGCGCAGATTGCTTTCTTCGAGCCAGAAAGCCGTTATGCGCCGTTTCTGGACAGCAGCGAACGCTATGTCTTCATGACCATGGTTACCGGTGACGGGTATGGCGGCCTGGAACATCGCTCGTCCACGGCGCTGATGTGCAGCCGCAATGATCTGCCGGCGCTGGGCCGGGCGGACGCAGGCGAAGGCTATGAGAATTTTCTGGGCCTGGTCAGCCATGAGTATTTTCACACCTGGAACGTCAAACGCATCAAGCCCAGCGTTTTCGCCCCCTACGACCTCAGTCGCGAGAACCACACCAGGCTGCTATGGGTGTTCGAAGGCTTCACTTCCTATTACGACGACCTGTTCCTGTTGCGGTCGGGCGTCATTGACACCGCCGCTTATCTGCGCCGCCTGGCAAAAACCATCAGCATGGTGCACAGGGGCGCAGGCCGGCTCAAGCAAAGCGTGGCAGAAAGCTCTTTCGATACCTGGACACGTTTCTACAAACAGGACGAAAACTCTCCCAACGCCTTGGTCAGCTATTACAGCAAAGGCTCGCTGGTGGCGGCTGGCCTGGACCTCGCCATACGCAACAGCAGCACCAACCAGCGCTCGCTTGACGACGTCATGCGGCTGCTCTGGGAACGCTATGGCCGGGATTTCTATCGTGGGAAAGGCGACGGTATCGGTGAAACAGACATGCCGGCATTGATACGGGAAGCCACGGGCTTCGATGCCACGGCCTTCCTAGCGCGATACGCTGACGGGCGCGAAGACGTTCCACTGGCCGATCTGTTTGCATCGCAAGGCATTGCGCTGACATGGAAGGCCGCAAACGACCAACCGAGCCTGGATGCCCGCCTGCGCAGCGTGTCAGGCCAGTGCTCGATCGCGACCGTCTACGAGAGTGGTGCCGCGCACCGCGCCGGGCTGTCAGCCGGCGACCTTATCGTGGCCGTGGGCGGCTTGCGCGTGCAGGATGAAAAGTCATTGCTCAAGCTGCTGGCACGCTGGCAGCCAGGCGACACTGTAGAAATACACGTGTTCCGGCGCGACGAACTGCGCCGCTTTGAGCTGACGCTGGCCGCGCCAGCAAAAATAGAATGCGAACTGCAGCCGCATACCGACAAAACAGCCTGATTCAATAAGCCTGGTGGCCGGTTTTATCCCGGCCCGCCGGCAGCAGGGCCAGGGCGAAGCCGCCTTACCCGCCTCAGCGCTCCAGCCGGGCCTGGATGGCCTTGGCTGCCACCACCCCATCGGCCATGGCCGTCAGCACGCAGGGGTGCTGACGCCGGGTCAATTCGCCGATGGCATACACCCCATCCACGCTGGTTTGCGCCGTATACCAGTCGGTGGATACGAAACCGTTATCGTCCAGCTGCGGGGACAGGGCTTCCAGGCAGTCTGTTACAGGCTCCCAGCCATAGAACACCAGAATCAGGTCGTAGCGACGCCCGTTCACGCTGAGCGCTGACGGGTCGACCGCATAAGCGCCGCGATGCACCCAATGATCGGGAACCCGGTTGCACAACTGCTGCTGCGCCCGCACGTTGCGGGCATGAACCGTGACACTGGCCGCCCCCCTTTCTGCCACATAAAGCGCGTTTTCGAATGCATTGTCGCCGCCGCCCAGAATGGCCACATGCCGGCCTTTATATTCCTGCCGCGCAACAGCCCCACCTGGGCCGACGATAATGCCAGGCAATATCGTGCCACCCGGCGCGGCCGCCAGCTGCCAGCCTCGCGCACGCACACCTGTCGCCAATACAACGGTACGCCCACGCACTGGCAGCCACCCCGAGCCGGAAACGACGAAACTGCCGTGTGCCGCACCCGCCGACACGCCTTCCTGCGCCCTTTGCGCCCCAACCGATGCATTTCCCTCTAGCCGGGACTGGCGCTGTATTTGCTTGACCCGCGTATCCAGCCGCAAATCGATACCTGCTTCTGCCACACTACGCGCCAGTTGGCCAGCGACCGCATGACCGTCGGCGCCAGGCAACGGCACCATCCAAGGATCAGGAAACGGGTTGCCATGGCACAGACCACCAACATGCGATGCCGCATCGAAAAGCACCGGCCTGAAGCCCAGATTTGCAAGCCAGACTGCGCACGAGACCCCAGCCGGCCCTGCGCCGACGATAAGGGCATCGTGGATATCCTGATGCCCCGTGTTTCCCCCCTTACCCATAAACCCGCCTGCCCCTTTCTTCAAAGCACTACAATCCAGGAATTCTACAAGGTCATGTAATGCCAACCCGACGCATCATCTTCCAACAACTTGCGCTGGACGCCCGCATAGGCATCCTGGAACACGAGCTGCGCGCAACCCAACCCCTGCACATTGACGCCGAATTCGACGTCGATATTTCGCAGGAAGTGAATGACACCGACATCCACACCGTACTGGATTACCGCCACCTGCGCAGCGCCATCGTTGACGAATGCACCCGCCGGCACGTGCACCTGCTTGAAACACTGGCCGAGCAGTTGGTGGACCGCGTCTTCGGTGATTTCCCCGACGTCAGGCAAATGCGCATAAGGGTAAGTAAACCCCTGGCCTTTTCCGATTGCGCAGCCGTCGGCATCGAAGTGCAGCGCAGCCGTTGAGCTTATACCCGTATAGCCATGAATGCAGATTCCCTTACCTCTTCCAGGCCGCCGCCCCACAGCGCCGACGACGCACGTCGGGCTGAACGTGCCCGCAACAACGCCAACAAGCTGAGCAAGCGCCTGATACGCGAAACCGCCCGCGCGATCACTGACTACAACATGATCGAAGATGGCGACAAAATCATGGTCTGCCTGTCAGGCGGCAAGGACTCATACGCCCTGCTGGATATCCTGCAGACCTTGCAGAAGCGCGCACCGATACACTTCGACCTCGTGGCCGTCAACCTCGACCAGAAGCAGCCCGGTTTCCCTGCACATGTACTGCCGCAATACCTGGATGCATTGGGTGTGCCCTACCATATCGAAAACCAGGACACTTATTCCATCGTCACCCGGGTGCTGGCTGAAGGGAAAACGATGTGCTCGCTGTGCTCGCGCCTGAGGCGCGGCATCCTGTACCGGGTCGCCGAAGAACTCGGCGCCACCAAGATCGCACTGGGCCATCACCGCGACGATATTCTGGGCACTTTCTTCCTGAACCTATTCTACGGGGGCAGGATGAAGGCCATGCCACCCAAGCTGCAATCCGACAACGGCAAGCACATCGTCATCCGGCCACTCGCCTACGTGCCGGAAAAAGACCTGATTGCCTACGCCGAACATAAACAGTTCCCCATCATCCCATGCAATCTTTGCGGGTCGCAGGAAAACCTCAAACGCAAGGAAGTCACCCGCATGATCGCCGAGTGGGACAGGCATTTCCCGGGTCGCTCGTGGAATGTATTCGGTGCCTTGTCGCGAGTGGTTCCCAGTCATCTGATGGATCGCGAACTCTTCAACTTCATGAACCTGCAGGTCGATGGGGAACCCGACGCCGATGGCGACATCGCCTTCGACACCGAAGATTTCGAAATGCCGGGAATTTCAACCGGGGATGCCGACGCCCCTGTTGACGGGCTGCCAGACGCCATTGAAGCGCAGCGGCGGCGCGTGGTAGCGGCCAATGGCGCTGGCGACCCACCCAAGCTGCGAGTGGCGTCTAGCCCGGGCGAGTAATCAAGGCATGCCAGGGCGCCAGCCCCGGCATCCCGGCTGCCAACATGGGGCGTTGTGAGCGCTGCGTATAAACCGCAGAGAACCTTTGCTCGTCAGGAGCGGGCCGGCTCCAGAGCCAGGCCCTGCCAACGAGGCGAGGGTATGGCGATGTCGAACATGTCAAGCACCCGCGCCACGGTGTGATCGACCATTTCCAGAATACTTTGAGGCTGAAGGTAGAACGCCGGCAGAGGCGGAAAGATCACCCCACCCATTTCTGTCACGGCCGTCATGTTCCGTAAATGCGCCAGGTTGAACGGGGTTTCACGCAGCATCAGAACCAATCGCCGGCGCTCTTTGAGTGTGACGTCGGCAGCCCGCGTGATGAGGTTGTCGGACAAGCCATGGGCTACCGCCGCCAGGGTACGCACGGAACAAGGCGCGATGATCATGCCGGCGGTGGCAAAGCTGCCGCTGGCCAGTGAGGCACCCACGTCCCGAAAACTGTGCACTTCGTCGGCCAGTTCGTGAAAAGACTGGCGTGTTACACCCAGTTCGTGCCGGATCGTCATGACCCCCGGGGGGGAATGACCAGATGGGTTTCAATGCCGCCTGCTTCACGCAACACCTGAAGCAGGCGCTGAGCATAGATGGCGCCCGTCGCCCCTGTCACACCGACGACCAGCCGGCGCCGCTCTGTGCTCACTCGGTTGCCTCAGCCTCTTTGAGTACGGTTTGAAGTTCGCCATTGGCAAGCATTTCGCCAATGATGTCGGAACCGCCAATGAATTCACCCCCGACATAAAGCTGGGGGATGGTGGGCCAGTTGGAGAATTCCTTGATGCCCTGGCGGACTTCTTCGTCATCGAGCACGTTCACTGTGACGAGCTTGCTTGCGCCGGCTTCACGCAGCGCCTGGATGGCGCGACCGGAAAAACCGCATTGGGGAAACTGTGCCGTGCCCTTCATGAACAGCACGACAGGGTGGGTGGTAACGGTTTCGCGGATGAAATCTTGAACTTCGCTCATGATGAATGAAACTTCCAATAGATAGGTGTTTATAAATGACCGCCGCTCACGCGTAGTATGCCAGCCAAATCGGGCAGGCTGTGCACTTCGCTGAAACCAGCTTGGAGCAGCAACCCGCATACCGGCCCGGCCTGATCCCAACCGTGCTCGACATAAAGGCTGCCGCCAGGGCTAAGGTAGCCAGGCGCGCCCGCTATGATTTCCCGATAGGCATTCAGGCCATCATGGCCGTCGCACAAGGCCAGCGCCGGCTCGAAGCGCAGGTCGCCCTGTACCAGATGGGGGTCATCCTTGGGAATATAAGGCGGATTCGACACGATGAGGTCAAAAACCTTGCCCGACGGCAGGGCTTGGTACCAGCTTCCCTGATAAAACTCGACGCTGGCAGCCAAGTCATGCGCGTTCTTTCGGGCAAGCGCCAAGGCGTCTGCGCTGAGGTCGGTGGCTGCTATTTCGGCATCCGGGCAGGCCAAAGCAATGGATATTGCGATTGCCCCCGAGCCGGTGCCAAGATCAAGCACGCTTGCCGCCTGCCGCTTTTGAAGCAACTCAACCGCCGTTTCCACGAGGAGCTCGGTTTCGGGGCGGGGAATCAGCACGGCCGGCGTCACATGGAAACCATGGCCCATGAACTCGCGATACCCCAGGATATAGGCCATGGGTTCGCCCGCCAGCCTGCGGGATTCGAGTTGCTG
>JBAYOJ010000118.1:0-7655 GCA_041678385.1 Burkholderiaceae bacterium
GAATTTTCTGTGCTGAAGGTATTTGCCCGCCATCCGAAGATTCCGCTATCTCGCGACAAACTCATGGAGCTGGCCCGAGGCCGCGAATACGAAGCCTTTGACCGCAGCCTGGACGTGCAGATTTCCCGTCTGCGCAAGCTCATCGAACCCAATCCGTCCAAGCCGGTATTCATCCAGACCGTATGGGGCTTGGGTTATGTATTCGTCCCAGACGGCGGTCAGTAGGCTGCAGGCAGGCATGGTACCGTAGTGCCCTTCTGCCATGTCTACCCTTACGAAACCCCGGGGCAGCCAAACGCCCCGCTTCCGCCTAGGCCTGTTCAGCCGTTCCTTTCTGCTGCTGGCCGGCCTGATGCTGGTCAGCCTTGGTGCCTGGCTTCAGGTCTTCTTCAGTATGGAAGAAGGCCCCCGTGCAGGCCAGATGGCGCAACGTGTGACCACGGCAGTCAGCATTACGCGGTCGGCGCTGGTCTATGCGCCGACAAGCGTCAGGCCTGCCTTGCTGCTCGACCTTGCCACCAAGGAAAGCCTGCGGGTGCAGCCCCGCGAAGCATCCGACGTCCTCGAAGCCCTGCCTGATTCCAACTACTGGGACCATGTAGCGGCAGAAATCCGCGACAAACTCGGCGCTCATACCAAGGTCATCTGGAGCGTGAATCAGATTCCTGGCGTTTGGGTCAGCTTCGAAATCAACGAAGACCAATATTGGCTCGTCTTTGAACGCGAGCAGCTTGCACTCACCGCTGGCATTGAATGGCTGGGCTGGGGCGCCACCGCGCTGCTATTGGCGCTGATCGGTGCTGCCGTCAGCGTGCGTTTTGTGAACCGTCCATTGGCACAATTGGCCAAGGTGGCCCAGCAGCTGGCCCGAGGCGAGACACCATCGCTCCTGCCTGAAAAAGGGCCTGCCGAAATTCGCGACATGAATATCGCCTTCAACCGCATGGCGCGCGACATCCGCCAAGCCGAGGCCGACCGCGAGATCATGCTGGCCGGCATTTCGCATGACCTGCGTACCCCGCTGGCACGCATGCGCCTTGAGATTGAAATGAGCAATGTCAGCGACGACACCCGGGCTGCCATCGACGAAGACCTGGCCCAGATCGATCACAGCATAGATCAGCTTATGGAATACGCACGGCCAGCGGGGCAACTCCCCGAGCAAGGCATAGACGTATCGTCCGTACTCAGAGATCTCTTCGAACGGGAGCGCAGCCATACAGAGTCGCTGGGCGGCATCCTGGAAGCCAATATCGAGTCCAATCTGTTTGCCCGCATCAATGCCCACGACCTGAAACGCATCGTCGGCAATCTGATCGAGAACGCCCGCCGCTACGGCCGCACCCCCGAAGACGACCGCGCCCATATCGAGTTGTCAGCCTCTCAGCGCGGCAACATCGTCACTGTCGAAGTGCGCGACCAGGGGCGCGGTATCGCCGCCAACGATATCCAGCGCCTGTTGCGCCCATTTTCAAGAGGTGAATCCGCGCGCACCGGTGTCAGCGGCGCAGGCCTGGGACTTGCCATTGTGGAGCGTCTGCTCGGGCAAGTCGGCGGCCAGCTGGAACTGATCTCCCACCCCCCCGGTGGCCTGGTGGCGCGCATCGAAATTCCCAAATACCGGCCGCGCAGCTACCAGGTGGAAACCAGCGCCTGATGCCATAGAATAGGGTGAAAGACGCGATGCCGCACAGCGTCCATATAAGGGCCACTAGCCATCACATCAAGGGTGAAACGATGAAGACGATAGGCGACAAACTGGAACCGTTCAGAATCACCGGCGTGAAACCGGGCTTCAACGAACACGAGGAAAACGGCGTATCCGCTTTCGAAGACATTACCGAAAGCTCCTTCCCGGGGAAATGGAAAGTCATTTATTTTTATCCCAAGGACTTCACTTTCGTTTGCCCCACCGAAATCGTCGGTTTCAACAACCTGGCCCAGGAGTTCGCACAGCGCGATGCGGTGCTGATGGGTGGCTCGGTCGACAATGAATACGTCAAGTTGGCCTGGCGGCGCGAGCAGGCCGAACTCGACAAGCTCGGCCATTACCAATTCAGCGACATGACCGGCTCTTTAGTCGATCAGCTTGGCATACGCAACCGCGCTGAAGGCGTGGCACACCGCGCTACCTTCATCGTCGACCCGGACAACATCATCCAGCATGTATCCGTGAACAGCGCCAACGTCGGGCGCAACCCCGAAGAAATCCTGCGCATACTTGACGCATTGCAAACCGATGAACTCTGCCCCTGCAACCGGGGCATAGGTGGGGATACGCTCTAGTAAAGTGGTGGATGACGGTGTTCAGTCAGGCGCAACACCCGCCAGCAACGCCACCACCGTCGCCGCTATGCCTTCCTTGCGGCCCAGATAACCCAGGCCTTCGTTGGTCTTGGCCTTGATATTCACCGTGGCAGGCACAATACCCAGGTCGGCGGCGATATTTTCTGCCATGGCCGCCGCATGCGGGCCGATCTTGGGCGCCTGGGCGTGTACCGTGGCATCGACGTTCACCACCTTCCAGCCGGCCTGCGCCACCTTTGCCATTGCATCACGCAACAGCACGCGGCTGTCGGCGCCCGCGTAGCGGGGATCGGTATCCGGGAAATGACGGCCGATATCACCCAGGCCGGCTGCCCCCAGAATGGCGTCGGTCACTGCGTGCAGCAGGACGTCTGCATCGGAATGCCCCTGCAGGCCGTGGGTGTGCGGAATATGCACCCCACCGATAATAAGATCGCGACCCGTCACCAGGGCATGCACATCAAAGCCTTGTCCGACTCGAAAATTCACATTCAACTCCAAAAAGTAGGCTACCGCCCTTCCTGATCACCCGACTGCAGCAACCTTTCCATCCATTCAAAATGTTCGGGCCAAGTCACCTTGAAGTTGCGCATGGACCCCGGCACCAGCAAAGGATGGTGGCCGGCATGTTCCATGGCGGACGCCTCGTCGGTAATACGACCTGCCTCTGCAGCCAGCGTGTCCACTTCCCTGGGGGCAATTGCTGTTTCAAGCGCGTGCAACAATGCGCCGGCCGGGAACATCTGCGGTGTCTGCGCCAGCCACAAGCCTTCACGGCTCACCGATGCCTGCACACGCTGCTGCCGGGCCTCGCCCTGAACAGCCCGCTTGACCGTATCCGCGACGGGTTCAGCCAGCAAACCACCTTCGCCCTGTTGGAGACAGGTATCAATCAGGCGGGCCAGCGCATCGGCTGGCAGACCTGGGCGTGCGGCATCGTGCACCAGCACCCAGTCTTCGGAGCCCAACGCGGCATCATGCAGGGCACCCAGCACGGTTGCTGCGCGCGTGTCGCCCCCGCAAGGCCGGCATACCGTGCGCGGCAGGCCGTGCAAGGCGCCCGCCGCCTGCGCATCATCAGGCGCCACGGCCACCCTTACCTGTTCTATACGGGCGTCGGCCAGCAAGGCCAGCACAGCCCAACGCAGCATAGGCTGGCCCAGTAGCAGCCGGTACTGCTTGGGAAAGGCCGTACCGGCCCGCACACCTACGCCACCCGCCGGTACGATGGCAATAATCCGAGCTTGAAATGATGTCATGGCCCGGGCATTTTATAATGTCCAGCTCAATGGCCAATGTTTCCTTCTCCGTGCCCCCCCTTTCCGCCACTTCCCACACCCTGACCGCCTTGCGACCCGGGCAGCGACACGCCCAACCTATGCCTCCCGGTTCCGGTGACGGCTACCTGCTTGCCGATCTGGCGCGTACTGCCAAACGCAGCATAGTCGTGCTGTGCGCAGAGCCTTTGTCCGCGCAGCGTCTTACCGAAGAGATCCCGTTATTTGCACCGGAACTGAAGGTAAGGCAGCTGCCCGACTGGGAAACGCTGCCCTACGATGGTTTTTCGCCCCACCAGGATCTTGTTTCCGAGCGCCTGCGCACGCTGCACGCTCTCATGCAGGACGACGTGGATATCCTGCTGGTGCCGGTCACGACGGCACTCTACCGGCTGGCGCCCCCCGAGTTTCTGGCGGCCTACACATTTTCCTTCCGCCAGGGTGATGCGCTCAATGAAGAAGCCCTGCGTCAGCAACTGACACTGGCCAATTACAGCCACGTCACGCAGGTAACCGCACCCGGCGAGTTCTGCATTCGTGGCGGCCTGATCGACCTTTTCCCCATGGGGTCGGTCCTGCCCTACCGTATCGACCTGTTCGACAACGAGATCGAATCCATACGCAGCTTTGACGTCGACACGCAGCGCAGCCTGTATCCCGTCAAGGAAATCCAGTTGCTCCCCGGCCGCGAATTCCCCATGGATGAAGCTGCCCGCAACCAGTTCCGGGCGCGCTTTCGCGAAGTCTTTGAAGGCGACCCTTCACGGGCCCTGCCCTACAAGGACATAGGCAACGGCATTGCCTTTGCGGGGGTGGAATACTACCTGCCATTGTTCTTTGAACAGACCGCCACCCTATTCGATTATCTTCCCGACTCCGCCATCACAGTCACACTGGGCGATCCGGCAAATACCATACGCAACTTCGGTCAGGATACCTACGGCCGATGGCAGTTTCTGAAAAGTGATCGCGAGCGCCCTGTTCTGCCGCCGTCGACCTTGTTCCTCGACGACGAAGAACTATTCAGCCTGCTGAAACGCTTTCCGCGTCTTGCCCTTAGCAACGAACAGCCTGCACCCGATTTCCTGCCCTTGCCTGATGTCGCCGTCTCGCGGCGCGCTGATGACCCTGTCGGAGCCCTGCGGCGCCTGCTCGATACTCACGGCGGCCGCATTGCGCTCTGTGCCGACTCGGCCGGCCGGCGTGAGACGCTGGATCAAATGTTGGGTGAGTTTGGCCTTCAGGCCGATACCCCGGTAGAATCACTATCCGATTTTTTTGAAGGATCCAGCCCATTTGCGTTATTGGTCGCGCCCCTGGCTAACGGTTTCGGAATTGCAGCTGAGGACATTCTGCTGCTTACCGAAAACGATTTATACCCCACCCAGGCCCGCACGATGCGCCGGGGCCGGCGGGCCCAGGAACGCGCCAGCGACGTCGAAGCCATGGTGCGCGACCTGTCTGAGTTGCGCGAGGGTGACCCTGTCGTGCATGCACAGCACGGCATCGGCCGTTACCTTGGGCTGAAGGAAATGGACCTGGGCGAAGGCGCCATGGAATTCCTGAACCTGGAATACGCCGGCGGCAGCACTTTGTATGTTCCGGTTGCCCAGCTACATCAAATTTCTCGCTATAGCGGCTCGGATCCCGAAAGCGCCCCTCTGCACCAGCTCGGTTCGGGTCAATGGGACAAGGCGCGCCGCAAGGCGGCCAGGCAAGTGCGTGATGCGGCGGCTGAATTGCTGGCGCTTTACGCGCAGCGGGCCGCGCGTGAAGGGCACCGCTTCAAGCTGCCCCTGCAAGACTATGAAGCCTTTGCCGAAGGCTTTGGCTTTGAAGAAAACCCGGACCAGGCCGCCGCCATTGAAGCAGTGCTGGAAGACATGACTTCCGGCCGCCCCATGGATAGGCTGGTGTGCGGCGATGTGGGCTTCGGCAAGACTGAAGTTGCTTTGCGAGCCGCCTTCCTGGCCGTCGCCAACGGCATGCAGGTTGCGCTGCTGTGCCCCACCACCTTGTTGGCTGAACAGCACGCCCAGACCTTTGCCGACCGTTTCGCGGACTGGCCGGTACGCATTGCCGAACTGTCGCGCTTCCGTTCCGCCAAGGAAGTGGGGGCTGCGCAGCAAGGGCTGGCCAACGGGTCCATCGACATCGTCATTGGCACGCACAAGATTCTTTCCCGCGACACCCAGTTCAAGCAGTTAGGCCTGGTCATCATTGATGAAGAACATCGTTTCGGCGTTCGACAGAAAGAAGCGCTCAAGAAGCTGCGGGCCGAAGTCGACGTACTGACGCTGACGGCGACCCCTATCCCCCGGACTCTTGGCATGTCTCTGGAAGGCATCCGCGACTTCTCCGTCATTGCCACAGCACCCCAGAAGCGGCTGGCCATCAAAACCTTCGTGCGCCGCGAAGACAAGAGCACCATACGCGAAGCCTTGCTCCGCGAACTCAAGCGGGGCGGTCAGGCGTACTTTCTGCATAATGAGGTCGAAACCATACACAACCGTCGGGCACGACTGGAAGAACTGGTGCCGGAAGCACGTATTGCCGTCGCACACGGGCAGATGCCGGAACGCGAGCTCGAAGATGTGATGAAGGGTTTTTACCAGCAGCGCTACAACGTCCTGCTATGCACCACCATCATAGAAACCGGCATTGATGTGCCATCGGCCAATACGATCGTCATCCATCGTGCCGACAGGCTGGGCCTCGCTCAGCTGCACCAATTGCGGGGGCGTGTCGGCCGCTCGCACCATCAGGCCTATGCCTACCTCCTGACGCCTTCCGAAGACGCCATGACCGCCAACGCCAAGAAGCGGCTGGAGGCCATTCAGGCCATGGAAGAATTGGGGGCCGGCTTTTTCCTGGCCATGCACGACCTCGAGATCCGCGGTACGGGCGAAGTCCTGGGTGAATCCCAATCAGGGAATATCCAGGAAGTCGGGTTTTCAATGTACAGCGACATGCTCAACACGGCGGTACGTGCCCTCAAGGCCGGGGAAGAGCCTGACCTGGAATCACCTTTTGACACCCAGTGCGAAGTCAACCTGCATGCCTCGGCGCTGCTACCGTCGGACTATTGCCCCGACATCCATGCGCGACTGGGCATGTACAAGAAGCTATCGCATGCCCGTGACGAAGACGAGCTCATCGGTATTCAGGAAGAGCTGATTGATCGTTACGGCAGGCTGCCGGATGCCGCACAGAATCTGCTGGCCACCCACAGGCTACGCCTGCTCGCCGAACCGCTAGGGGTGACCAAGATAGACGCCCCCGAAGCGCACGCCCTGATCCAGTTTTCCGCCAAACCCCAGGTCGACCCCCTGCGTATCATCGAACTGGTACAGAAACGCCGCGACCTGCGGCTGTCCGGCCAGGACAGGCTGCGGCTGGAATTCAAAGAAGGCTTGCCCCTGAAGGCACGTATTGATTCCCTACGGGAGTTGTTGAGATCGCTAAGCAAAAACGGCGCTTGAGCCGACCAAACGAAACGCAAATTCGGCCATCGTGTGGGCGTGATGTTCAAAAGCTCAGGCGAAACCAGTTCAGAATGGCATCGAGCGCGCTGTAGTTCAGCGCGTAGGCCGCCTGCTCGCGCACGACGGGCTTGGCACGATAGGCCACTGAATAGCCTGCCAGCGCCATCATTTCCAGATCGTTGGCGCCATCACCAACGGCGATGATCTGATTGCGTGCTGCGCCCAGGTCAGCGGCCAGCGCCCCCAGGTGCGCGGCCTTGCCCAGCGCATCAACGATATCGCCCAGCACATGGCCCGTCAGCTTGCCGTCAACGACTTCCAGCACATTGGCATGGCAGGCATCGAGACCCAGGCGTTCACGCAGGCGCTCGGTGAAGAAAGTGAAGCCGCCCGACACAAGCAGCGTCTTCAGCCCATGCTTCTGAACCGCTGAAATCAATTGCTCAGCCCCTGGGTTCAAACGCAGGCGTTGCTCATACACTTCCAACAGCGCCGATTCGGGCACGCCTTCCAGCAACGCCACACGGCGCCGCAGGCTTTCAGAAAAATCCTTGATCTCACCACGCATGGCCGCTTCGGTGATGGC
>JBAYOJ010000119.1:0-7653 GCA_041678385.1 Burkholderiaceae bacterium
AATGCGTCAAGATCTTCGGCTGTGCGTATATTGTTGGCCAGGCAGAAAGGCACCGCTTTGCCCGCGTCGGTCACTGAACCGCCGCCGATCGTCACAATAAGATCGGCGTCTATATCCCGAGCAAGTTCCACCGCTACTATCACGGCGTCGCGTGGGGAATGGGCGGGCACTTGATCAAAAGTCGCTGCTACCCGATCCGCGAGCGCCTGCCGCACTTGCTCAACAACATCGGTTTCCCGATTCAAAGTACCGCTGGCCATGATCAGCACGCGCCTTGCACCCGACTGGGACGCCAACTCGGCAACTGCGGCAGCCGCAGGGCGACCGAAAACAACTTCGTTCATCCGACCCAACACGACGCGACCTGTTCTATTCGTCATGCGTCCCCCCCTCTCCCCTCTTGTTGTATTGATTCAAGTCTACCCTGAGTCTCCTCATGAAGACATGGCTTGATGTGTGACAGTGTGCGATCTACATTAAAGTGCTATGGAAATGGAGAAAAATGCATGAAGCTGAAAGATAGAGTCATTGTCATCACAGGGGCACTTGGGCAACTGGGATCAGTCGTCACGAAAGAAGTGCTGCGCGAAGGGGGGGTGGTGGCCGCTGTGGACATTCAAGACAGCGAAATCGCTGGTGTCGGAAGAACCTGGCGCGCCGATTTAAGTTCTTATCCGCAGACAAAAGAGGTGCTGGATGCGATTGCGCAACACCACGGCGGTATCGACGGTCTGGTGAACATCGCCGGCGGCTTTATATGGCAGACCCTGGAAGAAAGTCGTGACCTGACGGAATGGGGAGAGATGTTTTCAATGAACGTGATGACTTGCGTCCATGCTTCCAAGGCAGTGTTGCCGTATCTGCAACAGCGCAGCAGTGGCCGCATCGTTAACATCAGCGCCGCTGGAAGCATCAAGGCTGTACGCGGCATGGGCGCGTATGCGGCCTCAAAATCGGGGGTTGCACGCTTTACGGAAGCCTTGGCCGATGAATTGAAAAACCATCGCATCACCGTCAATGCTGTTCTACCCAGCATTATTGATACCCCACGCAATCGCGCAGACATGCCAGACAGCGATTTCAATGCCTGGGTCACCGCAGATGAAGTCGCACAGACTATCGGTTTTCTGCTTTCCGATGCTGCCGCGGGTGTCACGGGCGCGTTGCTGCCGGTGACTGGCCGAGTCTGAACAAGTAAGCCTCACGTCTTCTATATAGCAAGAACGGCTTCAGGCAAACACCTCGTCCATCCAATCAAACAGCACTGCCACGGACAGCGGCAGATTGCCCGCCTGGCAATGGGCGTCGGCGCCTTCCTCATAGCGAAAGACACGTTCCGTGACGGGGCCGTTTACCCCGTTATGGAACGCCCGAGCCTGGGCAAGAGGTTCGCCGCCTTCGGCCGCGCCCACCATGCTGAGACAAGGAATACGAATGCGAGCCAGATGTTCCCCGGTTTGAAAGGCGTCCAGCAGATTGACCCAGTCGCGCAATGAATCGACCCCGAAACGGAAGAATGCGATTTTCAGCAAGGCCCGCAATTTATCGGGCATTTCGCTGCGTGGAATGTCTGCCATCCATTCCAGCCGGACTTCGGGTGGATCGTTGACCACATCAGGGGGAAAGAAGCCCAGTTCGTAGGCCTTGAGATCGACAATAGGCGAATTGACGGCAAGCGCGCGAATGCGGGGTTCGAAACATGTGGCGCGCGTGGTGAAGTAGCCACCCAGGCTGATCCCGTATAAACCCAGGCGATTCATGTCGACGGCATCCACCCCCGCAAGCCAGTCGACTACCGCTTTCATGGGGATTTCCCAGTCAGGGCGGAATTTGAGTTCCGGATGCAGGCGTGTCATGCCTGTCTGGCCCGGACCGTCGATCAGGAGCACGTTGTAGCCTCGTTCCAGTGCTGCGCGGCCGGTCATGAAATAGAGCTCCTCTCCGCTGCCGTCAAACCCTGTGTTCACGATCAACGTCTTGCGAGGCCCCTTCGCCGGTGGATTAGGCTGAAAAAAATAGGCGGGAATGTCGACATTTTCGTAAGGGATATGCACGACCTGCGGCGGTGCATCGAGCTGCATGGCTCCCAGAATGAAGGTGTCGCGGGACGCCATGCCCCAACGCCTATGCGCTTCGGTGTAGGGGTCGCAATAGAACTCAGCCGCCCGGTAATACATGGACGCCCGAAACAGATGGTCTCGGGCACTGACGCGATGGCCTTTTTGCAATGCGGCGCGACCTTGCGCTTCCACCTGCTGCCCCAGCCGGGAATGGGCATCGGCCCAGCACTGCGCTGGGTCCTGTTCTGCATCCGGCTGGGCAGCCGTCAGTTTGCGGGTCAGTTTGGCGGCGACCAGCAATTCACCCAACGCCGCTCCGCCATAGTTGGCTGCGCTGAGGCCGCGCAACAACTGATATTCCATTTCAGGATCATCAAACCCCTGTACCTGCAGGCGGCTGCGCTCGACTCCTTTCGTTCTATCAGTAGTCATGGGGCTCCTTTCACTGGTCTGATCGTGCCGGGGACGGGCAAAGCCTGGCCAGGATGGCCGCTTTCCGAGTATTGCCGGCAGGACGGGAAAATTATATTCTCAGGGCGTCGTTCACCAGTTAATATCGCTCAAGGCTATATAGATATTTCCATGATCTGGCTGAGTTATATAACGCTCCTTGCTATGATCGATATCTGAATCCCGCCGAACCCCCGGCCTTCTCTCTGGCGACGCCCTACCTTCGCCAGATCCGACCAATAAAACAAACGGACTCGAACCATGGCTCCTATTTTCAAGACACTTACCATCCTCGCAGGGGCGCTGGCGTTCGCGCAAGGCGCTGCCGCTCAGGATTTTCCCGTGGATAACCGGCCCATCAAGATTGTGGTGCCTTATACCGCGGGTGGTTCTTCTGACTTTCTCGCCCGGTTGGTCGCCAAGAAGATGGGCGAAAACATGGACCACAACATCATTGTGGAAAACAAGCCGGGCGGTAGCACCATCCTGGGCGGTGACTACGTCGCCCGCTCAACGCCGGATGGCTACACGGTCTACCTCATTGGCGAGTTGACCAACGCCTCGCTGGTGGCCACCCGCAAAGACCTGCCTTACGATCCTGTCAAGTCATTCGCCGGCATCACCAATTTGGTAGCGTCGCCGCTGGTTATTTCCGTCCACCCCGACTTCCCTGCCAAGACCCTGACAGAGTTTGTAGACTACGCCAAAGCACACCCCAGCAAAGTCACGTATGGGTCGGCGGGCCTGGGCAACACCTTGCACCTGGGTGGCGCGCAATTCGCCAGTCAGACCGGCATCGAAATGACACACGTGCCCTACAAGGGTGCTTCGCAGGCCATTATCGACCTGGTTGCCGGGCGCATTGACGTCATGTTCGACTTGCCGCAAACCCCCCTGCCCCAGATCATCGAAGGCAAGCTGCGACCGCTGGCTGTCACCAGCACAGAGCGCCTGGACCTCATGCCGGATGTACCCACTACCGCTGAAGCCGGCTACGCTGACTTCACCTTTGCCACACGCATTGGCCTTGCGGTGCCCGCAGGTACCCCCGATGACGTACGAAACACGCTGCGCAAAGCCGCGGTCGAAGCCGTGAACGCGCCAGAAGTCAAACAGGCGCTGGCGGATCGTGCCATGTACGTGGCAACGAGCGAAACCCCGCAGGAATTCGACAAGAACCTGGCTGATGCGGTTGCCACCGTGGGCAAACTGCTGCGTGACGCAGGTGTCGAACCGCAATAAGGCGGCGTTTCTCTTCAAATCAAGACTTTACGCACAATGAACAAGAAAGAACGTTTTTTGGCTGCGGTCCACGGTCGCGAAGTCGACCGTCCGCCAGTCACCAGCTGGGTGCACTTTCTATCCGATCATCTCGATAGCGAGCGCACAGCCGACCTTCATCATCAGTTCATGCTGGCCTACGACTGGGATGTCCTGAAGGTCATGAACGATTACCGCTATCCGGTCCCCGAGGGCGTCAGCACGCTGGCATCACCTGAAAGCCTGGCTGCCTATCGGAAACTGGGCCTGGATCACCCGGCCTTTGCCGTCCAGCTTGATGTGCTTACCCGGCTGCGCAAGCAGCTGGGGGCTGACACACCCATGCTGGAAACCGTGTTCGAACCCTATCAGCAGATTGTGCGCAACGTGGGTTTCAGCGAAGCCGAAAACTTCTTCAACCATGGCCAGGCGGCACTCGATGCCATCGAAGAAGTCACCGAAACGACGTGTGATTACATCCGCAAGGTGAAAGCGCTCGGCGTTGATGGCATTTTCCTTTCGATCAATGGCGCCATTCCTGTCGGGCGCTCGCGCGGGGTCAGCCCGGAGCGCCATGAAACCTTCCAGAAACCCTTTGCGATACGGGTGCTGGAAGCCGCTGAGGGCATGGTCCGGGTGCTGCACGTGCATGGCGATCACTTGCAGATGGACCGCGTCTGGGATTACCCCTGCGAAGTCCTGAGCGTGTCAGATCGCCTTGCGGGCAACCCTTCACTGTCTGATCTCAGAAACCAGACAGACAAATGTCTGATGGGTGGCCTGGACGAAACCCGCATACAGGAACGCAGCCTTCCGGAAATCGCCGCCGAAATCGACGATGCCATCCAGCAGGTGGGCCGCCAGAAGCTGATCCTTGGGCCGGGCTGCACGATTCCATCTTTCACCTCGCAACGTAATCTGGAATACCTGCGCAGCTACACCCGCGCGCTCTGATCGCGGCCGGTGCCAGGTTCCTGGCACCGGGAGTTCCTGCCCCGGCCTGCTCTTGGCCGGGATTTTCTTTTTCTACACTGCATTTTCGGTAATGACGTCGAGAAAGGCGTGCACTACAGGGCTGCGCGGGCGATCCTGACGTTCCAGACGGTACAGCGATCTGGATAAGCCGCCCATGCCGTGCAGGCGTAGTTCAACGACTCTTCCCAAGATCAAGAGATCTTCCACAACCGCAACCGGCAGCAGTGCCACCCCCAGCCCTGCAGCGACTGCACGTGCAATGCCTTCATTGCTCCCTATTTCCATGCTGCGACGCACAGTCACCCCGACCTTCGCAAGCCTGTCTGTTGAAACTTCAAGCGTACCTGAGCCAGCTTCCCGGATCAGCCAGGTTATGTCGGCCAAATCGTTTTTCGTCACTGGGATGGCTTGCGGCACGCGACCTGTTGACTGCCTCTCGACTTCTTTGAAATCAGGCGGTGCCACGATAACCAGACGCTCTTCCTGCCAAGCATGATGAGCCACCCCTTCCATATGTACCGGCCCTTCAACCAGGGCCACGTCTATCTTGCAGTCGAACACATCTTCAACGATGGACTGTGTGTTGGCGACCACCACTTTCAGTACGATGTCAGGCCAACGGGAAGCATAGACCCGCAAATAGCGGGGTAGCCAATAACTGGCAATTGTCGTACTGGCCCCGATGGTCAGCTCCCCCTGCTTCAGCCCGCTGCGACGCTGCAATTCTTCGACCGCAGCAAGTTCCAGCGAAAAGATCGCACGGGCATGTGCATTCAGTGCGGCTCCCGCCTCTGTCAGCCGCAGGCCGGGGGATGCCTTCCCCCCCGCTCGCTCCAGCAGCATCGTATCCACCTGACGTTCGAGTTCGGAGATCGCCTTGGAAACGGCTGGCTGGCTGATGTAGAGGCGACGAGCTGCCGCTGAAAAGCTGCCCTCTTGCGCCACGGAATGAAAGACTCTGAGCAAATGCAGATTGAGCCGCATGAACTTAACCAAAAGTTATAGGTGGATGAATATTATGTATTCGACTTATATAGCACGCTTCCTTACTCTTCAACCTTCAAAAAGAAACAACGCCAGCAATCCCTCATGTCATCCCTATCGCCCACCACAGGCCCCCGTTTTCTGACGCCTCTTTTCATGCGCCAATGGTGGCTGGGCCTTGCCTTGGCTGGGGCTATCGCCGGCTGCGGGCTCTGGTTGGCTGGCGTGCCCAGCATGCATGCCCTGGGCTTCAGTTCCCTGACATTTGCCATTGTCATAGGCATGGTATTGGGAAACACGGTGTTCCCCGCAATCGCTTCTCAGACATCGGTGGGCGTGGATTTTTCCAAGAACAGGCTACTGCGGGCCGGCATCATACTGTTCGGTTTTCGACTGACCTTTCAGGAAGCGGTTTCCGTTGGTGTGGCCGGCATCCTGCTGGATGCGGTCGTCATCCTGGCTGTCTATGGTTTGGCGATGACGGCAGGCCGGCGCTTGTTCGGTTTGGATCGGCAGACCTGCATGCTGGTAGGTGCCGGTGCCGCCGTTTGCGGGGCAGCAGCCGTCATGGCGATGGAAACCGTTGCCCGGGCCCAGGCCCACAAGGTTTCGGTAGCCGTGGCGACTGTCGTGGTGTTTGGAACGATAAGCATGTTTCTCTACCCATTGCTCTACCCCCACCTGGGTATGTCGGAACACGCATTTGGGATCTTCATTGGCTCTACCGTGCATGAGGTGGCCCAGGTCGTGGCTGCCGGCAACGCAGTCGGCCCTATTGCCGCCAAAACGGCGGTGGTTGAGAAAATGCTGCGCGTAATGATGCTGGCGCCTTTCCTCATCCTCGTATCATGGTGGGAACTACGCCGGGGGAGCCGCCATGGTGCTCACTCAGGTAAAGCCAGCCCAGCAATTCCGTGGTTTGCCGTGGGCTTTGTGGCCGCAGTCGGTGTCAATTCCCTGGGCGTTATTCCCAATGAAATCGTAACGCTGCTGACCCAGTTCAGCACCATCCTGCTGGCGATGGCCATGGCGGCTTTAGGGCTGCGTACGCACGTCGGTGCCATTCGACAGGCAGGCCCTGCCCCGCTCGCCTTGGCCGGCTTGTTGTTCCTGTTCCTGCTGGTTGGCGGCTATGGTTTGAATTCATTGGCGGCCCGCCTGGGTTGAGTCCTTGGAAACACACGGCAAGGCCGGTTGGACTTGGCCTGAATCTTGCTGATGGCCCGAGAGAAACCCCCACTGATTGAATGGATGCTGATTTCTTCATATGCCGAACCGGTTATATTGATGGAGATCAATACGTAAATTCCACTACTGCTGGAAAATGAAGCGTTTCGTGATTCCACGATCGCCCCTGAAGCGGGCCTTAACCGCAACAGGGAGTCATTCTGATACGACCTGGAGATCCCATATGTTTGCAAAAGTCACTCTCGCCGCAGTGTTGTCCGTCATGGCGGTTCCCGCTATGGCAGCGCAATGCGACGTTACCATCGAGGGTAACGACGCCATGCAGTACAACACCAAGGAAATCGTGGTCGACAAAAGCTGCGAAGAATTCACGGTAAACCTGGTACACGTGGGCAAGCTGCCCAAGGCTGCAATGGGCCATAACGTCGTTATCACCAAGGCCGGCGACAAGCAGGGCGTTGCCAACGATGCCACTTCCGCTGGCCCCTCGAACGATTACCTCAAGCCGAACGATGACCGTGTAATTGCACATACCAAGATGCTCGGCGGCGGCGAAAAAGACTCTGTAACCTTCAAGACTGCTCAGCTGGAAGCTGGCGGCGACTACGACTTCTTCTGCTCCTTCCCCGGCCACTGGGCCGTCATGAGCGGCAAGGTTGTTGTGAAGTAAATCCCTGTTCGCGTCCGTGTGAAAAATGCCGGGAGTCAGTCCCGGCATTTCTTTATCTCTGTAATG
>JBAYOJ010000120.1:0-7630 GCA_041678385.1 Burkholderiaceae bacterium
ATGGCGGGGGCTTCGTGTACCCGGTCATGTCGAAACCGTCCTTCATGCCTTACACCAGGGCGACTGATCCGTCCGCCGACCACATTAGGAGCACAAGCCCATGCCGTTACCGAAACTGCCCACCCGCATGGGAGACAGGATCACACAGGAAGATGCCGGCAATTTCGACATCGAAACCCAATCAGCCGCCGCTCCCGCCGAACCGGCCACTGCCGGCAAGGTTGTGAAAACCGCCATGAAAAGCGCGGCGCGCACAGCCGCCAAGAAAACCACGGCCACCAAGAAAACAACTGCAGCCAAGACGACACGCCCCAAGGCTGCGTCCTCGCCCGAAAGCCCTGATTCATCGGCGATTGTCGACGCAGCGTCGGTCGCCGCGCCCTCAGAAACGCTGGTCGAAGAAGCACCGCATGCGGTCCTTACACCAAGCGCAACGGAAACCCAGCCTGGCGGCAGCGACAACACCGCAACGGCCCCAACACTCCCGGTCAGAGCCCGCAAACGCACCCGCCTGCCCGCGTCGCGCCGCAAGCTGTTTGTCCTTGATACCAATGTCCTGTTACATGATTCGAACTCACTTTTCAAGTTCGAGGAACACGATATCTATCTGCCCATGATCGTGCTCGAAGAGCTCGATCACAATAAGAAGGGCATGTCGGAAGTGGCCCGCAACGCCCGCCAGGTCAGCCGCTTTCTCGACTCGCTGGTGAACGGCGCCGACGATCTGGAAAAAGGCGTGAACCTCGACACCCTGGGCAATCAGGAAGCCCTGGGCCAGCTTGTGCTGCAAACGTCGGCACTTGACACCTCGCTGCCCATAGAGCTGCCCCTGGGCAAGGCCGACCACATGATTCTGGGCGTGGTGCACGCACTCAAGAAACTGCACCCCAAGCGTAGCGTGGTGCTGGTTTCGAAAGATATCAATATCCGGCTCAAGGCCCGCGCCCTGGGCATGGACGCCGAAGACTATCTGAATGACAGGGTACTGGACGACTCCGACCTGCTCTACGATGGCGTCATGCCTCTGCCCGAAAACTTTTGGCTGAAGCATGGCAAGGATGTCGAATCCTGGCAGCAGGGCGGCACCACTTACTACCGCATAAAAGGCCCGCTATGCGGCGAATTCATCGTCAACCAGTTCGTCTACCTGGATGGCGAAATGCCGCTGCAGGCGCAGGTACGCGAAGCCAGCAGCAGGTCGGCCGTACTGGCCACCTTGCGCGACTACAGTCATGGCCGCAACAGCGTTTGGGGCGTGACCGCCCGCAACCGCGAACAGAACTTCGCCCTCAACCTGCTCATGAATCCCGACCGCGACTTTGTCTCGCTCCTGGGTCAGGCCGGCACCGGGAAAACGCTGCTGGCGCTGGCCGCGGGCCTTGCACAAACCTTGGAAACCAACCGCTATAACGAAATCATCATCACCCGGGCTACCGTTCCCGTGGGTGACGACATTGGCTTCCTGCCTGGCACCGAAGAAGAGAAAATGCTGCCCTGGATGGGCGCGCTCGAAGATAACCTGGAAGTGCTCCACTTAGGGGCCGGCAACCGCGATGCAGGCGGTGCTGCAGGCGAGTGGGGGAAGCAATCCACCATGGAACTGATACGCTCACGCATCAAGGTGAAATCGCTCAACTTCATGCGCGGCCGCACTTTCCTCAATAAATACCTCATTATCGACGAGGCCCAGAACCTGACGCCCAAGCAGATGAAAACCCTGGTCACCCGTGCGGGCCCCGGTACAAAGATTGTCTGCCTGGGCAATATCGCCCAGATCGACACCCCTTATCTCACCGAGGGCAGTTCAGGGTTGACCTATGTGGTTGACCGCTTCAAAGGCTGGCCGCACGCCGGCCATATCACCTTGCAACGCGGCGAACGCTCTCGCCTGGCCGACTACGCCAGCGAGGCGCTCTAAGAACGGGGATCTCCACATGAGCGTAAATTCCGCTGCCACCCCCCCTTCCCTGCCGGTCGGCTTCACCATGGGTGACGCCGCCGGCATCGGCCCGGAAATCATCGTCAAGGTATTCGCTGCCGGGCTGCCGGGCCCTGCCCTCGTTTATGGTGATGCCGGCGTCCTCCAGGCAACCGTTTCCCGCCTGGAACTCGACAGCCACTTGCGGGTGGAAATCATCAGTGAACCTGAAGCCTGTTCCAGCGACCCCAACGTCATTTCCGTGCTCAATCGCTGGCTGCTGCTGCCCGAAGGCCTGGCCATGGGCCAGGTGCATGCTGAAGCTGGTCGGGGTGCTTACGAATACTTGTGCCATGCCATCGACGACGCAATGGCCCAACGCATACGCGCCATTGTTACCGCCCCGCTCAACAAAAAGGCCATGATGCTGGGCGGCGTCGATTATCCCGGCCACACAGAGATTCTGGCCGAGCGCAGTGGCACGCAGCGTTATGCCATGATGTTGGCCAATCCTGAATTAAGAGTCCTGCTGGTCACCATCCATGTGCCCTTATCCACCGTCAGCGGGATGCTCACCATCGAATCCGAACTTGATGCCATACGCCTGGCCGACCTGGCTTGCCGTCAGGCGGGTCTGCGGCGGCCACGCATCGCGGTTGCCGGCCTGAATCCCCATGCAGGGGAAAACGGCCGCTTCGGCAGGGAAGAAATCGACATCATTGCCCCGGCCATCGAAACCGCTCGTGCTGAAGGGCTCGAAGTCAGCGGCCCCTGGCCAGGCGACACCATCTTCATGCGTGCACGCATGGGAGAATTCGATATCGTGGTGGCCCAATACCATGACCAGGGGCTGATCCCGGTCAAATACCTGGGCGTGGAACAGGGTGTGAACATCACTGTAGGCCTGCCCTTCGTACGCACCAGCGTCGATCATGGCACGGCTTATTCGATTGCCGGCAGGGGCATTGCCGACCCGGCCTCGCTACGGGCCGCCTACGATACTGCTTTAGGTATGACAGCATCCGTCTGAACCCCTATCTGGCACAGCCTTGTACCGATCAGCTCACCGCGGAAGTAAAGTTCAGAAAGCGTGTACTGGAGCCCTGGAAGGTTAAGCGCACCGTACCGATAGGCCCGTTACGCTGTTTACCGATAATGATCTCGGCCGTACCCTTGTCGGGGGAATCCGGGTTGTAGACTTCGTCACGATAAATGAACAGGATCACGTCGGCGTCCTGTTCAATCGCGCCCGATTCACGCAGGTCGCTCATGACCGGGCGCTTGTTGGGGCGTTGCTCAAGGCTGCGATTCAGCTGCGATAAAGCGATCAGCGGGCAGTTCAGTTCCTTGGCCAGCGCCTTGAGTGACCGGCTGATCTCGGATATTTCAGTGGCACGGTTTTCCCCGGAACCGCTGCCGGACATCAGTTGCAGGTAATCGATGATGATCAGGCCCAGCTGCCCACACTGACGGGCAAGCCGGCGGGCACGGGCGCGTACTTCATTGGGCGATAACGCAGGCGTCTCGTCAATGTATATCTGTGCTTCCTGAACGCGCTGCACGGCATGGGTCAGACGCGGCCAATCTTCGGCGGTCAGCTTGCCCGTGCGCATGCGGTGCTGATCGAGCAGCCCCACAGAGCCCACCATACGCATCGCCAGCTGAACCGCGCCCATTTCCATGGAAAACACGGCAACCGGCAGGCCTTGTTCGATTGCAACGAACTCGCCTATGTTCATCGAGAAAGAGGTCTTGCCCATGGACGGGCGGCCGGCGACGATGACCAGATCGCCGGCCTGAAGGCCGGATGTCATGCGATCAAGATCGGAAAACCCGGTAGGCACGCCGGTAACGTCGGAATCACCCTCGCGGTGATAGAGCTCATCGATACGCTCGACCACTTGTGCCAGCAATGGCTGGATCTCCTGGAAGCCAGTGGTACCCTTGGCCCCTTCCTGGGCAATCTGGAACACCTTGGATTCAGCCTCATCCAGCAGCTGCCGGGCTTCCTTGCCCTGTGGGTTGAATGCAGCAGCGGAAATCTCATCGGCGATTGTGACCAGCTTGCGCAGCATGGAACGCTCGCGCACGATCTCGGCATAGCGGCGGATGTTTGCCGCTGACGGGGTATTGTGCGCCAGGGCATTCAGGTACGGCAGGCCTCCCACTTCATCGGCTTTGCCGCTGGAAGCCAGGGATTCGTTCACCGTCACCACATCGGCCGGCCGCGACAAGGTGATCAGCCTGGAGATGTGTTGCCAGATCAGCCGGTGGTCGTAGCGATAGAAATCGTCCTCGGCCAATACATCGCTGATACGGTCGAAAGCGGCATTGTCGAGCAGCAGCCCTCCAAGTACCGATTGTTCAGCCTCTATCGAATGAGGTGGAACCCGCAGGTAATCCAGTTGCGGGTCACTTTGCATGATGGCGTTGTCCAACGCAGGCTCCGCTGAAGGGTGATGTTGCAAATGAAAAAAAGCCGGTGGTGCCCGGCTTTTTTTCTGATTCTCGGTGGTCACCCCAGCAAAGGAATGTACCACGCGGGAAGGACTGGTTTACACCATTTCGCCCTGAACCACGACATTGATCTCGACCACGACGTCGGGGTGCAGCACTACAGTGACAGGATACTCACCCACTGTCTTGAGCGCGCCTTCCGGCAGACGGATCTGAGTCTTGACGATATCTTCAAAGCCGGCCTTCACAAGTGCGGCCGCGATGTCCATGCTGGTGACGGAGCCGAACAAGCGGCCATCGACACCGGCTTTTTCCAGCATATTGAGCGCATAGCCGGACAGCTTGGCACCGACCACCTCCGACGCAGCCAGTTTTTCTGCCTGGACCTTTTCGAGTTCGGCACGGCGAGCTTCGAATTCCTGCAGAGCGGTTTCAGTGGCGCGGCGGGCGATCTTTTGCGGGATCAGGTAGTTACGGGCATAACCGTCGCGCACACGCACGACGTCGCCGAGATTGCCCAGATTAGCGACTTTTTCGAGCAGAATGACTTGCATGACTGTAAGCCCCGGTTCAGTTGTGGTTATCGGTGTAAGGCAGCAGGGCCAGGAAGCGAGCGCGCTTGACAGCGCTGTCAAGCTGACGCTGATAATGGGCCTTGGTGCCGGTCAGACGGGCCGGAATGATCTTGCCGTTTTCCTGGATGAAATCGCGCAATGTGTCGAGATCCTTGTAGTCGATCTCTTCAACGCCCGCTGCTGTGAAACGGCAGAACTTGCGGCGCTTGAACAGCGGATTCTGTTGTGAAAATTTACGTCTTTCCTTACCTTTCCTGAAGAAAGCCATGATGTGCCTCGTTGGTTTCCGGGCCTTGCCCGGTATGTTTCTACGTGCATCGAGCGTTTCGGGCTCGAGCATCCATGTGTGCCGTGATGCTAGACAGTGACACTGCCACTGCCGGGATACGAACGTGTCGCCTTCTGAATATGCAGGATGAGCCGGTTTGAGCCCTTGCGGGCCGCTGCCAGGAAACCTTCCAGTTCCAGCCTGGCCCCCAGGGGGACGTCGGCCAGCAAATGGGCGGTATCACCAAGCGCGATGGCCTTTGCCTGAAAGGTGACGCGCCGCGCCTGCCCTGCTTCGTGGACTTCCGACTCGTGCTCAAGGGCCAGTTCCAGCGCAGGGACCCCTGCGGGTGTGTACCTGAGCGGCTGAAGCTCTATCAGCGTGGCTGTCAGAAGAATACGGTTCATGCCGGACAACCCGACAGCCAGCTTATTCAGACTGGCTGGCAGCTGCTTCTGCGTTGGCCTTGCGTGCTTCTTCGCGTTCCACCGACTTCATCATGACGGACGGGCCAGCAGGCGCCTTCTTGGTCTTGAGGGTCAGGTGACGCAGAATGGCGTCGTTGTAACGGAAGGCGTGTTCAAGTTCGTCGAGCACGGACTGCCCGCATTCAATGTTCATGCACACATAGTGGGCCTTGACCAGCTTCTGAATGGGGTAAGCGAGTTGACGACGACCCCAGTCTTCGACACGGTGAATGGCACCGTCGCCGCCCGTGATCTGGGCGGAGTAGCGCTCGATCATGGCGGGCACTTGCTCGCTTTGATCGGGATGCACGATAAACACTACTTCGTAGTGGCGCATAGAGATAAGCTCCTTGTGGATGACCCCGAAGCTGCCTGTGAGATAAAACAGGCGGCACCCGGATTCAGCCCGCCCCGTGACAACACGCCACGAAGTCGAGCAACGAAACAGTAAATTCTAGCATGTTTTACCTGCCAGGCGCTTGGCCAATGGCTGAATCCCGTATCAGCGGAGCCACAAGCGGCACCCGTCATGCCCAGCAGGAAGTGTCTTCAGCCAGTAACCACGGCGTAGGCCGAGTGATTGTGTATGGATTCGAAGTTCTCGGCTTCGATGCGGTACTCGCACACACCTGGCAATGCCCGCAGCGCCTGCGCCACGTCGCGAACCAAGTCCTCGACAAACTTGGGGTTTTCGTAGGCGCGTTCAGTCACGAATTTCTCATCAGTGCGCTTGAGCAGACCCCACAGTTCGCACGAGGCCTGCGCCTCGACAGCACGGATCAAGCCATCAATGTCGACCAGCGCCGGGTCAGTGTAGCGGGCCGTCACGGTGACATGCGAACGCTGATTGTGGGCACCGTATTCGGAAATGGCCTTGGAGCAAGGGCACAGGCTGGTGACCGGTACCTGCACGGTGAGTTCGAATTCGGTGCCGTCAGCTTCGCCTTCGCTGCCGCGCCGTGCCACGCAGTTCCAGGACACCTCGTAATCCATAAGGCTGGCGACTTCGGAAACCGGCGCCACCTTGTTCAGAAAATACGGAAAACGGGCGTGCATGTCGCCCCCTTCAGTACCCAGCAGATCGAGCATTTCCAGCGCCATCGCGCAGAACGACGCTGGCGTCATGGGCGTACGGCGATGAGCCTCGAGCAGCGCGACGAAACGGGACATGTGAGTGCCTTTTTCGTGCGCTGGCAAGGCAACGGTGAGTTCCCATTCAGCCACGGTAGGCAGGTTTTCCCCACCCGCCGCCACGATCATAGGATGCCTGACGCCGCGCACACCCACCCTCTGGATGGCGATGTGGCGTGTATCTACACTGCTTTGCACATCGGGCATGGCAACGACAGGATCAATCAAGGTATTCATTTCACTTTAAATCCATAGAACGTCAGGGGCTCTGCCGGGCGAGGTGCAGCACCTTGCCCCCGGAAAGTCGCTTTCCCCAACGGGCTTCGACAGATGCCACGATGCCGGCGGCATCGAGGCCCAGTTCACTCAGAATTGCAGCCTGGTCGCCGTGGTCGATGTAGCGGTCGGGCAGGCCCAGCTGCAGCATGGGCATCACCCGGCCGTGCACATTCAGGCATTCCTGCACAGCACTGCCCGCCCCCCCCATGACGGCGCCTTCTTCAAGGCTTACGAAGGCATCGTGGCTGGCTGCGAGCTCCACCAGCAGCGCTTCATCGATAGGTTTTACAAAACGCATGTCGACTACCGTAGCGTCGAGCTGTTCAGCAGCCTGCAAAGCCGGAGCGAGCAGGGTGCCAAAGGCCAGAATGGCAATGCCCTGCCCTTGGCGGCGCACCACGCCCTTGCCGATAGGCACGGTATCGAGCCCGGACTGGATCACCGCACCGCCACCGGCCCCACGCGGATAACGCACCGAAGCCGGGCCGGGATGCTGAAAACAGGTGGACAGCAGCAGCCGGGCTTCGTTTTCGTC
>JBAYOJ010000121.1:0-7583 GCA_041678385.1 Burkholderiaceae bacterium
CTACGTCGGTGAAGACGTTGAAAACATCGTCCAGAAGTTGCTGCAGAACTGCAACTACGATGTAGAAAAGGCGCAACGCGCCATTATCTATATCGACGAAATCGACAAGATCTCGCGCAAGTCCGACAATCCTTCCATTACCCGCGATGTCTCCGGTGAAGGCGTGCAGCAGGCTCTACTCAAGCTGATCGAAGGCACGGTGGCTTCGGTGCCTCCGCAAGGGGGTCGCAAGCATCCCAATCAGGATTTTGTACAGGTCGACACGACCAACATTCTCTTTATTGTGGGCGGCGCCTTTGATGGGCTGGAAAAGGTGATCCGCGACCGTACCGAACGTTCCGGCATCGGTTTTGCAGCCACCGTGCATGCCAAGACCGAAAAAGGTGTGGGGGAATTGTTCACCGAAGTCGAACCCGAAGACCTGATCAAGTTCGGGCTCATACCCGAACTGGTGGGTCGCCTGCCAGTGGTTGCCACCTTGCAGGAACTCGACGAAGACACGCTGGTGCGCATCCTCACTGAACCTCGCAACTCGCTGATCAAGCAGTTCCAGAAACTTTTTGCGATGGAAGACGTCGAACTTGAAGTACGCCCCGCTGCGTTGAATGCGATCGCGCAACGGGCGATCAAGCGTCGTACAGGTGCCCGCGGCCTGCGTTCCATCGTGGAACAGGTCTTGCTTGACACCATGTATGAATTGCCATCGCTCGCGAATGTGAAGCAGGTCGTCGTAGACGAAAATGCCATCGTCGGCAAAGGGGCACCCATGCTGATTTACGAAGATGGTACGGAAGCAGCCACCGCTTCGGTTAGCGAGCCTACCCGTAAGCTGAAGGGGGCGGCCTGACGTCCGGAATCTGTTGGCCGAGAGGGGTTACGAAGCAGCTCTGGCTGCCCTGGTTGGGGCACTTCACTATCAATCTCGGCTGGTTCGCTTGAAATTCCTGTATCCAGCACCATCTACAGTGGCAGGAAATCGCTGACAAGGGAGGCCCAGGCTTCCCTTTCGCATCTATAGCCGAAATTTTAAGGAAAATGACTATGTCTGCGAGCCAGATTCTTACATCGGAACCTACCGATCTACCGCTGCTGCCATTGCGCGACGTAGTGGTGTTTCCACATATGGTGATTCCTCTGTTCGTTGGTCGCCCGCGTTCCATCCGGGCACTGGAACTCGCCATGGAAGCTGGCAATCACATCATGCTGGTTGCGCAGAAGTTGGCCGGCAAAGACGACCCCCGGCCTGAAGATCTTTACGAGATCGGTTGCGTGGCAAGCATACTTCAGATGCTCAAGCTGCCGGATGGCACGGTAAAGGTGCTGGTCGAAGGCCTGCAAAGGGCACGCATCGACAATGTGACAGATGCTGAAACCCATTTCGCCGCTGTGGTCATGCCGTTGGCGCCCGAAACCGGCGACAGCGCAGAGGTCGAGGCCCTGCGTCGCGCCGTCATGGCCCAGTTCGAACAGTACGTCAAACTGAACAAGAAGATTCCGCAAGAAATTCTCACTTCGCTTACTGGCATTGACGACCCCGGCCGCCTGGCCGACACCATTTCTGCCCATCTGCCGCTCAAGCTCGATCAGAAACAGCGCATGCTTGAAGTGGCGGGTACGTCCGACCGTCTGGAAGGGCTGCTGAATCAGCTTGAAGAAGAAATCGATATTCTTCAGGTCGAGAAGCGCATCCGTGGCCGCGTCAAGAAGCAAATGGAAAAAAGCCAGCGCGACTATTACTTGAACGAGCAGGTCAAGGCCATCCAGAAGGAACTCGGTGAAGGCGAAGAAGGCGCCGACATCGAAGAACTCGAAAAGAAGATCGAGTCCGCCCAGATGCCCAGGGAAGCGCGCAAGAAGGTGGACGCCGAGCTCAAGAAGCTCAAGCTCATGTCGCCCATGTCGGCCGAGGCCACCGTGGTGCGCAACTACATCGATACCCTGATTGGCCTGCCGTGGCGCAAAAAGAGCCGTATCAACAATTCCATTGCCAATGCGCAGGATGTGCTCGATACGGATCACTACGGCCTGGAAAAGGTCAAGGAACGCATCATTGAGTACCTGGCTGTTCAGCAGCGGGTCGACAAGCTCAAGGCGCCCATTCTGTGTCTGGTAGGCCCTCCCGGCGTTGGCAAGACGTCGCTGGGGCAGTCGATTGCTCGTGCCACCAATCGCAAGTTCGTGCGCATGGCGCTGGGTGGTGTGCGTGACGAAGCCGAGATCCGTGGCCATCGTCGCACCTATATCGGCTCCATGCCGGGCAAGATCCTGCAGAACATGTCCAAGGTGGCAGTGCGCAATCCGCTGTTCCTGCTGGATGAAATCGACAAAATGGGTGCCGATTTCCGTGGCGACCCGTCGTCGGCCTTGCTGGAAGTGCTCGACCCCGAACAGAACCACACTTTCCAGGATCACTACGTCGAAGTCGATTTTGACCTTTCAGACGTCATGTTCGTGGCGACCAGCAATACCTTGAACATCCCGCCTGCCCTGCTGGATCGCATGGAAGTCATTCGTTTGTCTGGTTACACAGAAGACGAAAAAGTGCACATTGCCTTTGACCATCTGCTGCCCAAGCTGATGAAGAACAATGGCGTCAAGGAAGGCGAGCTGTTCATCGAAGAAGAGGCCGTGCGTGACATCGTGCGCTACTACACCCGGGAAGCGGGTGTGCGGGCCCTCGAGCGCGAAATCAGCAAGATCTGCCGCAAGGTGATCAAGCAATTGCTGTTGCAGGCAGCCGCCAAGCAGGCAGAAGCGGTGTCGGAAGGCAGCGCTGCACCGGCGGCCACGGGCCGGCGCCGCAGGGCGCCTATCGTAGCGGTCGACCCCATACGGGTAACGGCCGAGAATCTTGCCGATTTCCTGGGCGTCCGTCGCTACACCTTCGGCATGGCGGAAAAGGAAAACAAGATCGGTCAGGTCACCGGCTTGGCCTGGACGGAAGTGGGCGGCGATCTGCTGACCATTGAAGTGGCTGATATGCCGGGCAAGGGCGTCGTCCTGCGTACCGGTTCCATTGGCGACGTCATGAAAGAGTCTGTCGAGGCAGCGCGCACAGTAGTACGGGCCCGCGCCCAGAAATGGGGCATCGCCAACACGGCTTTCGAGAAACGCGATCTGCACGTGCACTTTCCAGAAGGCGCGACGCCCAAGGACGGCCCTTCAGCCGGTATTGCCATTACCACGGCCATGGTTTCGGCCCTGACCGGCATACCGGTGCGTGCGGATGTCGCCATGACGGGTGAAATCACCTTGCGTGGTGAAGTCCTGGCTATTGGTGGACTCAAGGAAAAGCTGCTGGCCGCTCACCGCGGTGGTATCAAGGTGGTGCTGATTCCGGAAGAGAACGTGAAGGATCTCGCGGACATTCCGGATAACGTCAAGAACCACCTGGAAATCATCCCAGTGCGCTGGATAGATCGCGTGCTGGAAGTGGCCCTGCAGCATCTGCCCACCCCCCTGTCGGACGAAGAAGTGGCACGTCTGGCAGCGGAATCCGTTGCGGCAGCCAAGAAAGTGGATGACGCAGCTAGCGGGGATGTTGTGAAGCATTAAGCACGCATATACATCCTGAGGCAGGCCCTTGCAGTTGAAGTGGGGCCTGTCATGCAGCTCGGGTGCACCGGAAACGCCTCGTCCTGAAGAGAACATCAGGGCGGGGCGTTTTTTTTTGGCTTTTGTGCAGCACGTCCTTAATGTAGGGGCGTGTCGCGGATCAGGCCCACCACTATGCCTTCGATGGCGAATTCATCGCCCGCGCCGACCTTGATGGGGGAAAAGTCAGGGTTTTCTGGGAGCAGCTGCAGCGTATCGCCCTTGCGATGCAGACGCTTGACGGTGACGTCATCGCCCAGGCGGGCAACCACGATCTGGCCGTTGCGGGCTTCAGGCGCTTTCTTGACGGCCAGCAGATCACCATGAAATATGCCTGCATCGCGCATGCTGAGGCCCCGCACACGCAGAAGGTAGTCGGGAGCGGGGCTGAATAATGAGGGTTCGACGCTGATTTCGCGTTCGATGTGTTCGGCCGCGAGTATGGGGCTGCCGGCGGCAACGCGCCCGACGATGGGCAGCAGCAGAGAAAGAGAGCCCGCTGCAGTCGTGGAAAAGCTTTCGGGGGCGGCCTGAGTTTGAGTGTCGGCCAGCCGTATGCCCCGCGAGGCGCCCGCCGTGAGTGTGATGGCCCCTTTGCGGGCGAGCGCCTTGAGATGATCTTCGGCCGCGTTGGGCGAGCGGAAACCCAGCGCCTGGGCAATTTCAACGCGGGTGGGCGGGAAGCCGGTGCGCTGGATTTCCGAGCGGATAAGGTCAAGGATTTCCTGTTGGCGGGCGGTGAGTTTGGCGGCCATGATAATAAGCTGTTTTTTTATACAGTTGTAATTTTGCCGTCTTTACTCTGGAATATCAAGCGGCTGGCGATAACGGCCACTCTGATTCAAATCAGGTTTAAGAAACGCAGCCAGGGACATCACGCCGGCTCCCGTGTATCATGAAAGAATGAGCGACGACAATGCGCCCGAACGTCAGTATGGCTTTTCGAGGCAAAGTTCAGTCTCTTTCCGGCAGTGCGCTTCGCCTCATCCGCCCTTGCAGCTACGACTATCATTCGGGCGGTTGGCACTCTTTCTTGATATCGACGGCACGTTGGCGCCGATAACGGTACGCCCTGAGCATAGCCGTGTACCTCTCGGCACGCGACGCACTTTATCAGGCCTGCATCACGCGGGCGTAGCGCTGGCGGCCCTGAGCGGGCGGCCTCTGTCTCAGGTACGCCGATTGCTACTTCCTCTCGACATTCCGGCGGCCGGCTCTCATGGCGCGCAGCTGGGTCTGAAGCAGGGGCGCAGCATCAGCGTTTCAGGTTGCCTGCCCCCTGGATTGGTCGAAATTCTTCAGCAGGGTGTGGCACGGATGCCTGGTGTATGGCTGGAACACAAACCGGCGGCGCTGGCGGTGCATTGGCGTCAGGCTCAAGCTCTGGGTGACGAAGTCGGTGAACTGGCGCGGCAGGCATTGGCCTCAGCGCCTGGCTGGCGACTGTTGGCAGGGCATTGCGTCCACGAGTTGCGCCCTGCTGGCCGGGACAAAGGCGTGGCACTGAGACGCTTGATGCGCCAACCGGGGTTTGCGGGCCGCTGGCCTCTGGCCATCGGCGATGACCGTACGGATGAAGATGCCTTTGCCGCAGCGCTCGCGCTGGGAGGCAGCGCCATACGGGTCGGCCCGCCAGCAGACACGCTGGCGCCTTGGTACCTGCCTGATGTTGAGACGCTCGCGGACTGGCTGCACGCCCAGCTTCGGATGATCAGATGATGGTCTTTCAAGAAGGAAAGGGAAATGGATATGCAGGAACGCGTAGTGATAGTGGCAAACAGGACGCCCGCCGCAAACTCAGCCGGCGGGCTTGCGTCGGGGCTGCTCGATGCCCTTAAAAAGCAGCCCAGTCTGTGGTTCGGCTGGAGCGGCGAGCTGCGTGACGAGGGCAGCCACACGGTCCAGCTGTTCAGCCGGAACCGGCTCACAGTAGCGGCCATCCCTCTCTCGCCGGAAGCACATAATCGCTACTACAACGGTTTTGCCAATGGGGTACTTTGGCCGGCTTTCCATCACCGGCTCGACCTCATGTGTTTCACTGATGATGATTATCTCGGGTACCTTGAGGTCAATCGCTTGATGGCCAAGCAGTTGCGCCCTTTGCTGCAGCCACGCGATCTGATCTGGGTGCACGATTATCATCTTCTGCCATTTGCCGGCATGTGCCGGCAGTTGGGTATTACACAGCGTATGGGTTTCTTTTTGCACATACCCTTTCCTGTGCCCAGCGTCGCGCAGGCGATCCCGCGCATCGACGAACTGCTGGATGCCATGTGTGGGTACGATCTGCTGGGCTTCCAGACCGAGGATGACCGCAGCGCGTTCGTTAACCTGTGTCGGGAGCGGCGGCCGCAGAAGCCTGTCCCACGCACGGGCGTCTATCCGATAGGGGTGGATCCTCACGCCTTGCAGCTTGAGGCCCAGGCTGAACCTGTGGTGAGGCTCTGGCCGGATGACGGCAGCATACGCGGGATACTGAGCGTTGATCGTCTGGATTACACCAAGGGGCTGCCCGAGCGCTTCAAGGCGTACGCCTTGTTGCTGGAAGAGCACCCCGAACTTCGCGGGGAAGTGCAGCTCGTTCAGATTGCGCCGCCTTCACGCACGGATGTACCCGCCTATGTCGATCTCAGACACGAATTGACGGCGCTTGCAGGCGAGATTCTGGGTCGCTATGGCCATCTGGACTGGCAGCCTCTGATCTACGTCGAACGGCAACATGACCGCGCAGTCCTGATGCCTTTGTATCGGCAAGCCAGGGTAGGGCTGGTCACACCGCTGCGTGATGGCATGAATCTCGTGGCCAAGGAATTCGTAGCTGCCCAGAATCCGGAAGATCCTGGGGTACTGGTGCTGTCGCGCTTTGCGGGCGCTGCATGCCAGCTGGATGGCGCGTTGCTCGTCAACCCCCACGATCCGGGTGAAATGGCCGAAGCCCTGCGCCAGGCGTTAGGCATGCCCTTGCACGAAAGGCGGGCGCGCTACCAACGCATGTGGGCAGTGCTCTGCGCCTCGGATATCGAAGGCTGGCGCAAGCGCTATCTGGCCGACCTGCGGCTTTTACGCGATAGGGCAGGGCAGGCGATGAGCGTCTCTGCGCCGACTGCACCGGCACGACGGAGAGCACTGCCGGAGCAAGACGATAGTCTTTTGCTTAAAGAGCATCCAGAAATTCGCTGACCACCTTGTTGCGCCCGGTCTGTTTAGCCTGGTAGAGCAGTTTGTCGGCATGCTCGAAGATGGAGTCCATCAGCGGCATCTTGCCGGCAGGGTCGAATTCCACCACCCCTGCGCTGACGGTGAAACGCACCGGGGTGGGCGTATTCTGGCAAAACACAGTATTTTCCACAGCACGACGGATACGCTCGGCATCAGACGGATATTGTCGGGCGGCGTGGCTTCAGTCAGGCCGAACTCTTCCCATTGCGCGGCGGGGATAAGGGCGCGGCCGCCACCGGCCAGCCATCGCGCCAGATTGCACTCGCTGCTGCCTGCGATGCGCGCTGCAGGTTGCTCGCCAAGCATGAGCGAGATGGATCTATACATCCACTGCTGATGGTCGGCATAGGCCTGGACCAGGTCATCAGGCAGATTGGTAGCCAACAGCGAAAAAGCCTGGTGAATGCGGGCAGCCTCGTGTTCTGCCCGTTCCTTTATGGCCCACATCTTGCGGCTGAGGCTGACGGTTCTGATGGCAATGATTCTTGCCATTTCAATCACCAGGCAAAGCGAGCGCGGCAGCTGGGGGCTGCCCAGGGATTCGCTATGACGCAGAAGCTCTTGCCAGATACGGCTCAGGAGCAGAAGAATGCGGTCTTCATTCAGTTGCAGATGATGCCAATGAAGTGCCTGCCGGTGCAGTGTGGCCTGAAAGTGTTCATCGTAGCTGCCGCCTATGATGGCGTCGAAGAAACCGTCAAGCAACGGCTCTTGCCCAGCTTCCACCAAACCGTATTCTTCGGCCCACTGCCTTACGTTGCGGTGAAAAC
>JBAYOJ010000122.1:0-7541 GCA_041678385.1 Burkholderiaceae bacterium
CAAGGCCTTGGCATCGTTGGGGTTTTCAAGCAGCCAGGTTTCCAGGGTACGGGCCACTGCTTCTTCTACCGCGGGGCGCACTTCGCTGGAAACCAGCTTGTCTTTGGTCTGACTACTGAACTTGGGTTCTGGCACCTTCACCGACAGTACGCAGGCCAGGCCTTCGCGCATGTCGTCGCCGGTGGTGTCGACCTTGGCCTTCTTGGCCAGCTCGTTGTCGGCAATATATTTGTTCAATACCCGCGTCATAGCGGCGCGCAGGCCGGTCAAATGGGTACCGCCGTCGCGCTGCGGAATATTATTGGTGAAGCACAGCACGGTTTCGGAATAACCGTCATTCCATTGCATGGCCACATCAACGCCAATCACCGCATCCCCCACAGTGGACGATGTGGATACCGAGAACACGTTGCTATGCAGCACGGTCTTGCTGCGATTGATGTATTCCACGAAACCCTTGACGCCGCCCAGGAAGGCGAAGTCTTCTTCCTTGCCCTGCCGTTCGTCGGCCAGCCTGACCTTTACACCGTTGTTCAGGAAGGACAGCTCGCGCAGCCGCTTGGCCAGGATCTCGTAGTGATAGTCGATGTTGTCGAAGATTTCAGAGTCGGCCAGGAAATGCACCGTCGTACCTGTGGTGTCGGTATCGCCGGTGACCGCCAGCGGGGCTACCCGCTCACCCTGGCGGAACTCCATTTCATGCAGTTTGCCATTGCGTTTAATGCTTAAACGCAACCATTCGGACAATGCGTTCACGCACGACACACCCACACCGTGCAGGCCGCCCGACACCTTATAGGAATTGTGGTCGAATTTCCCGCCGGCATGCAGCTCGGTCATGACGATTTCCGCCGCACTGCGATGGAATTCGTCGTCTTTGTGAATGTCTGTCGGAATGCCGCGACCGTTATCGCTCACCGAAATGCTGTTGTCGGCGTGTATGGTCACGACGATGTCGTCGCAATAACCCGCCAGCGCCTCGTCAATGGCGTTGTCCACCACCTCGAAAACCATGTGATGCAGGCCTGTGCCATCCGACGTATCGCCAATGTACATCCCTGGGCGCTTACGCACGGCCTCAAGGCCTTTGAGCATCTTGATGGATTCAGCGCCATACTCGGGCATGGCGGGATTTTGAGTTTGATCAGACATAGTTTCCCAGGTCAGATACGCATCGGCATGACGACATACTTGAATTCATCGTCATCCAGCGTAGTGATGAGTGCGGAAGCGTTGACATCGGGCTGCACGGACCATCGCAGCGATTCGGTCTTGACGTTGGCAAGGACGTCGAGCAGATAGCTGACGTTAAACCCTACGTCCAGCGGTTCGTGCCCGTAGTCGATGTCGATTTCCTCGACGGCCTCTTCCTGTTCGGCATTCGAAGATGAAATGCGCAACTGGTTTTCCGAAAGCTGAAGCCGCACACCCTTGAGCTTGTCGGTCGTCAGGATGGCGGCGCGCTGCAGACTGCCCTGCAGGGCTTCGCGGTTGACGAGGAAGTGGCGCGTGTACTGCGTGGGAATCACGCGTGTGAAGTCGGGGAACTTGCCCTCGACCAGTTTGGAAATGAGTTCTACGTCGCCAAAGTGGAAACGGATCTGGGTCGAGGAAACATCGATCTGCACCAGATCTTCGGTGTCGCCCAGAAGGCGTTGCAGTTCCAGCACCGTCTTGCGCGGCACGATGACATCGTGGCGCGCTTCGATGCCGTCAACAACGGTACCGCTGTGCGCCAGGCGGTGGCCATCGGTGGCCACCGTGCGGATCATGCCTGGCTCGAAGACGAACAGCAGGCCATTCAGGTAATAGCGGATGTCCTGTTGAGCCATGGCGAAGTGCACTTGACTGAACAAATGCTTGAGCGCCTTCTGCGACAGTGAAAACGAAACATCCCATTGCTCGGGCACGGCCAGCACGGGGTATTCAGCGGCATCCAGCGTCTGCAGGGCGAAGCGGCTTTTGCCCGCCTGCACCGACATGCGGCCGCCCTGAACGGCAAGCTTGACTTCGCCGGTGTCAGGCAGGGCCCGCAGAATGTCCAGCAACTTGCGCGCGGCGACTGTGGTGGCGGCCGATTCATCGCCCACCCCAAAATCCGCCTGCGTCGTGATCTGCACCTCAAGGTCCGTAGCGATGAAGGCCACACTCTGGCCTTCTTTGCGCATCAGGATGTTCGCAAGGATAGGGAGCGTGTTCCGGCGTTCGACGATCCCGGCCACGGTCGTCAATGGCTTGAGCAAGGCGTCACGAGTCGCTTGTACGAGTTGCATGGTTATCCTTTTAAGGTTTGTTCCAATACGTGTAATGCGTGATTCAGTTCCGTCTGCTTCAGACGGGCGTCAGAGATTTTACGCACCGCATGCAGCACTGTCGTATGGTCGCGCCCGCCGAAAAGGTCGCCGATTTCGGGCAGACTTTTTTGTGTCAGTTCCTTGGCCAGGTACATGGCGATCTGGCGGGGCAGCGCAATATTGGCCGGGCGCCGGCGCGAATACATATCCGCGACTTTGATCTTGTAGTAGTCAGCCACCGTCTTCTGGATGTTTTCCACCGTGATCTGGCCGTTGGATACTGACAACAGATCCTTGAGGGCTTCCTTGCAGACGTCCACGGACAGCACTTCCTTGCCGTGGAAACGCGCATAGGCTGACACCTTGCGCAAAGCACCTTCGAGTTCGCGGACATTGCTGCGCAGGTGCTTGGCAATGAAGAAAGCCACTTCTTCAGGCATGGTGATGCCTTCGTGTTCGGACTTGCGCAACAGAATGGCCACGCGCATTTCCAGCTCGGGGGGTTCGATAGCTACCGTCAGGCCCGAATCGAAGCGCGAAATCAGCCGGCTGTCGATATTGGACAGTTCCTTGGGATAGGTGTCGGACGTAATGATGATCTGCTTGCGCTGGGCCACCATGGCCTCGAAGGCGTAGAAGAATTCTTCCTGTGTGCGGTTCTTGCCAGCGAAAAACTGGATGTCGTCAATCAGCAGCAGGTCGAGCGAATGGTAATAACGCTTGAATTCGTCAAAGGCCTTGCGCTGGTAAGCCTTGACCACATCCGACACATACTGATCGGCATGCACATAACGCACACGCGCGCCCTTGCCCGTGGCCAGCAGCGAATTGCCTATGGCATGGATGAGGTGAGTCTTGCCCAGCCCCACCCCGCCGTAAAGAAACAAAGGGTTGTACGAAACGCCGGGGTTTTCCGCCACTTGCAGGGCCGCCGCCCGAGCCAGCTGGTTGGCCTTCCCCGTGACGAAATTATCGAAGGTGAGTTCCGCATTCAGGCGCGAACGGTCCTGCAGGGCCTCGGCCGCCACCAAAGCGGCGGCCGCCCCTGGCGGCGTGGTGGCCGGGGGTGCCATGGCGGGCGTAGCGGCTACTGATTGTGCGGTAACAGGCACACCCGCGCCGGCGGAAGCACTGCGGGGCATGGCGGCGGCAGAGCGCCCTGCCCCTGCCGACGGAAGCTCGAATGCAACCTGCACAGGGCGCGAGAACCAGTCACTGGCCAGCGCTTCGATCTGATGAGAAAAATTCTTGCGTACCCAGTCAAGCTTGAAACGATTGGGCGCAGACACGCGCAGCACACCCTGGTCTTCGTCGAAAGCCAGAGGCACCAAGGGTCGGATCCACGCGCTGATCTGTTGAGGAGGGAGTTCCTGCTCCAGTTTCTGGACGCAGGTCTGCCAGAATTCATTCATTGTCGGCCACTTCTGTAAACCTCGATTCTACCCTGTCAGAGGGATAGTTATCCACAGGCAGGATGGAATGAACACTGTACAGCAGCTCCAAGTGTTTGACTAAGCTACCAAAATTTGATGAAATGATGGGCTTTTCGAGAATTCTGCTCTTTTCTTTTATCCGGATCCGCCATGAAACGCACTTTTCAACCTTCCGTCACCCGTCGCAAGCGCACCCACGGCTTTCGCGTTCGCATGAAGACCCGTGGCGGCCGCGCCGTCATCAATGCGCGTCGCTCCAAGGGCCGCAAGCGTCTGGCCGTCTGACCAGCTCGTCATGCCATGCTGCGCCGGCACGCGCTGGCGCTTCCGCGTCCATGCGAGCCTCGTTCCCCCCTGCGGCCCGCTTGCATCACCCATCCGAGTTTGCAGCCGCCCTCAGGGGCAAGCATTTGGCAAAGGGGGCGATGTTCGTCGTCTCCACGCCCCGGCAAACACGTTCCGACCCGTTGGTCGGCGCGCGTCTGGGCATGGTGATCGCCAAACGCATGGCACCGCTTGCGGTGTCCCGCAACACCATCAAGCGCATCATACGCGAGGCCTTCCGGCAACGACGCCATGAACTCCCGCCGCGCGACCTGGTGTTCCGCCTGCATTCCCGCATCGGGCCCTGTTCGCTGCGCACACTGAAGGCTCAGGTCCGCAACGAAGTCGAGGCCCTGCTCGATCGGAGCCGCCGATGATCCGCAAGCTGCTCATCGCACCCATACGCTTCTATCAATATGTCATCAGCCCCTGGCTGGGATACAACTGCCGCTACACGCCGACGTGCTCGGCCTATGCGATAGAAGCCATAGAAACGCATGGGGCACTGTGTGGCAGCTGGCTGGGCGTCCGACGCATTGCCCGCTGCCATCCCTGGTGCAACGGCGGCCACGACCCTGTGCCGGCCACGCCGTGCATGCGCAGGCATAGGCCTCATTCCGGATCATGATCAAGCCGGCCCGCACCCCCACATTCATAGGCAAGGTCCGCTACACTCTTACGGATTTGCCCCGCTACGACTTGTAAAGGCGCCATGGATATCCGACGCACCATCCTCTGGATGATTCTGACCTTCTCGCTGCTGTTGTTGTGGAACAACTGGCAGACATACAACGGCAAGCCTTCGCTGTTTGGCCCCAGCCAGACTGCACAGGCGGTTGACCCGGCTGCACAAGATCAGCAGGTGGCCGATGCCAGTGTGCCCAGCGCCGCCGTCGCCCCCACAGCCGCCGAAACGATATCCGCTGTTCCCGGCGAGCAGGCTCCCGCCGCAAGCCAATCCGAACACGTGGAAATCGACACCGATGTATTGCACCTGACCTTCGATACCCAGGGCGCGCAGCTTATCAAGGCCGAACTGCCCCTGTACGCCACCCCTAGTAATGGCGACGAACCCTTCACCCTGCTTGACCGGCGCACCGGCTACACCTATGTTGCCCAGACCGGCATCGTGGGCGCGCCTGCGGGCCAGAGCTGGCCCACCCACCTCACGCCTTTCCGCTACGTCGGCCAACAAGCAGACGGTGGCCGCACAAATGTCGTGTTCGAAGCACAATCCGACGGCGTCAGGGTGGTCAAGACCTTCTCTCTGGCTCCCGAAAGCTACGACATTCTCGTCCGGCATGAAATCCACAATCTGGGTAGTACGCCCATCCAACCCTCGCTGTACCTGCAGCTTGAGCGCGACGGCCACGAGCCTCCCGGCGCTGCGACCTTCTACAGCACCTTCTACGGGCCGGCGGTTTATTCAACTGAGGGCAAATACCAGAAGATCGATTTATCCGACCTCGACAAAAACCGGGGCAGCTATACCCGCGACGCCGACAACGGCTGGGTCGGCATGGTGCAGCATTACTTTGCAACGGCGTGGGTGCCTCCACAGGGCGTACAACGCCACAACGAGGCACTGCGCATTGGCGATAACCTGTATGCGATCCGCACACTTGCCGGCACGGGCAACATAGACCCCGGTCAGGCCATCGCCGTCGACGCCCATCTGTGGGTCGGCCCGCAAGACCAGCAAGCCATGGGGGACCTGGCGCCTGGCCTGGAACTGGTCGTCGACTATGGCTGGCTCACCATCATCGCCAAGCCTGTCTTCAAGCTCATGACCTGGCTGTACACGCTGCTGGGCAACTGGGGCTGGACCATCGTCGCACTGACGGTGCTGATCAAGCTGGCTTTCTACCCCCTGTCGGCCGCCAGCTACCGTTCAATGGCCAGAATGAAGAAGTTCACGCCACGCATGCAGGCGCTGCGTGAAAAATACGGCGACGACAAGGCCAAGATGAATCAGGCCATGATGGAGCTCTATCGCACCGAAAAAATCAACCCGCTGGGTGGCTGCCTGCCCATGCTGGTGCAGATTCCGGTGTTTATCGCGCTCTACTGGGTGCTGCTGGGCAGCGTCGAAATGCGGGGGGCCCCATGGATCCTCTGGATTCAAGACCTTTCCATCCGCGACCCCTGGTTCATTCTGCCGGCGGTGATGATGGCCACCATGTTCCTGCAGATCAAGCTCAACCCCACGCCGCCCGACCCCATGCAGGCACGCATCATGATGCTGATGCCACTGGTGTTCGGTGGGATGATGTTCTTCTTCCCCGCAGGGCTGGTGCTGTACTGGGTCGTGAACAACATTTTGTCCATCGCCCAGCAACGCTTCGTGATGCACCAGATCGACAAGGCCGACGCCGCAGCCAACCGCTGAGTCGGCCCAGGTCACAAACGCCCGCCGCGTACTCACGCCGGCGGGCGTTTTTCATGGCCTGCCCCAATAGCTGCTGCCCAGTACCGAGGGTTTCCCGACAGTAGCTCTCTGGTATTCACGGATAGCATTCGTTTCAACCTTCAGGTACTGTCTCGCGTTCGACAAAAAGTCACACGAACACCGCATACAGGAACCGACACCCATGACCTCTCGCACCTTCGCCCCCCTGCGCAACACACTGCTCCAGGCATCGGTCGCAGCAACACTTGCCTGCGGGATGCTGAGCCCCGCCCTCGCACAGGGCCCTCTGAAGATCGGTTTCATCGCCACCATGTCAGGCCCGGGCGGTGCACTGGGCCAGGACCAATACGATGCCTTCATGCTTGCCATAGAACAACGCGGCGGCAAACTGGGCGACGTACCGGTGACAGTCATCCGCGAAGACGACCAGCTCAAGCCGGACGTCGGTGTGCAGGCGGCAACCAAGCTACTGCAGAGCGATAAGGTGGACATCGTCACTGGCGTCACCTTCTCGAATGTGATGATGGCCATTCACAAGCCCATCACTGATGCAGGGGTGTTCTTCATTGGTTCCAACGCCGGCCCCGCCCCCATTGCCGGCAAGGAATGTTCAGAGTTCTACTTCTCTACCTCGTGGGACAACGATATGCTGCACGAAGCCGGCGGCCAGCTCACCAGCGACCTCGGCTACAAGAACGTTTACGTCATGGCAGCCAATTACCAGGCGGGTCGCGACGCTGCCTCGGGCTTCAAGCGCACCTTTACCGGCAATGTCGTTGACGAAGTCTATACCCAGGTCAACCAGCCTGATTACTCGGCGGAAATCGCTCAGCTTCAGGCCGCCGCCCCCGACGCGGTCTACGTCTTCTATCCTGGCGGCATGGGTATCAATTTCATCAAACAGTACCGCCAGGCCGGCCTGCTGGGCGAAATCCCCCTGCTTTCGGCGGCCAGCCTTGACGGCACCACCCTGCCTGCCCTGAAGAACCTGGCAATCGGCGCGATCACCAGCGCGCCCTACGCGCCCAACCTCGACAACCCGCAGAACAAGGCCTTTGTCGAAGCCTTCGAAAAGGCCTA
>JBAYOJ010000123.1:0-7499 GCA_041678385.1 Burkholderiaceae bacterium
GGCATGTATTTGGTGATCTACGGCCTGCGCAATCAGGGGGTGGCTCTTGAGATTGCGGGCATACTGGAGTTCCTGGCGCAGTACGGCCTGTGGGTCACGGCCGTCGGAACCGGCTTCTTGAGCGCCTTTCTATCGTCCATCATGAATAATCTGCCAACGGTTCTGCTGGTGGCACTGTCCATTGAAGCTGCCGACGTAAGCGACGCCATGCGTGAAGCGATGATCTATGCAAACATCATCGGCAGCGATCTCGGCCCCAAGCTGACGCCGATAGGCAGCCTGGCGACCCTGCTGTGGCTGCATGTCCTGAAGCGCAAAGGCCTCGAGATCGGATGGATCTATTACCTGTACATGGGCGCCCTGCTGACACTGCCGGTTCTGCTGCTCACCTTGTCCGCCCTGGCGTGGCGCTTGACTGCCTGAGTACTACGCAGCCTGCGGGTGGCCACCTGCCTGACCCGCCCACTTGAACGCTACTCGGCCTTCAGGCGGGAACAGCACTTGCCTCACCCCAACACCAACACACTAGTAGGGGATGACCATGCTGCATAGAGTGAATAGTCTGAACGGTTACAACCTTCAAGCAACCGACGGCGATCTGGGCAAAGTGAAGGACGTTTTCTTCGATGATGAAAAATGGACGATACGCTACCTGGTCGTTGAGACAGGCAGCTGGCTGAACAGTCGCCAAGTACTGATCTCCCCCTACTCCGTCATTGGCATCGATCAAGTCAACGAAGCGATTACTGTCCGGCTCAATCAGGAACAGGTCAAGAACAGCCCTGACATAGACACCCACCAACCGGTATCCAGGCAAATGGAAGGCGATTTCTCACGCTACTACGGCCTGGGCAATTACTGGATCGGGCCTGAGCTTTGGGGAACCGGAGCCTACCCCATGGTGGGCGCATCTGGAACGGTGGATGGCGCAGCCATTCATGACCGCGCGGAAGAACTGCTGCAACACGCTGCGGACAACCCGGAGGATTACCATCTTCGCAGCGCCGACCACGTCAAAGACCATCATATTCAGGGGACAGACGAGGAAATCGGCCACGTTGAAGACTTTGTGTTCGATGACGAAACTTGGGCGCTCCGGTACTTCATTGTGGATACGCGCAATTGGTGGCCAGGGGGAAGAAAGGTCCTTTTGGCGACACATTGGATAGATAGTATTGATTGGAGCCAATCGTTGGTCAAGGTGTCGCTTACCCAGGAACAAATACGTAACAGCCCCGAATACAACCCTGACCATCCTCTGGACCGGGACACGGAAGCTGCGCTGCACGTGCATTACGGCTTGCGCAATTATTGGGAATGACTCGGCCTTAGATGATTTCCTGGACGACGTCGGCAGGGCGGCACAGTCGCGTGCCGTTCCCGGTGGTCACAAAGGGCCGGTTCATCAACACGGGGTGGGCTTCCATAGCCTGCAAGAGCGCGGCGTCGTCGATGGCCGGATCATCCAGCCCCAGTTCGGTATAGATGCTTTCTTTCGCACGCACCGCGTCGCGCACACTGATGCCGGCGGCAGTGATCAGGGCTGCAAGCGCATCGCGGCTCAGTGGGTTTTTAAGGTATTCAATGACTTCCACTGTATGGCCGTGATCCTGCAAAGCCTGCAATACCGTTCGTGAGGTGCCGCAACGGGGGTTGTGATAGATGATTGCCATAACGGGGTTCCTTCTGGTTTGAAAACTAGGAGCCTGTCGGGCTTGGCGCGCCGAAAGCGAAAATCGGTCCCAGCGAGAACAGTTTTTTCCGGATTTGCAGCCCAATAGCCGAGCTATTGGGCAAAACGACGGTGAAAAATGGGCCGCTGCGGTCGATTTGCAGCCGGCGACTTCCAAGCCCGACAGGCTCCTAGCCATGCATCTTATCAGAGCGCTTGCAATCTCAGGGGCTCTCGCAGGGCGTGCCGCGCTATCTGGTAAATTAGACCCCTGATTTCGCAACGGTGCTCATGGATACGATCTACTCTTTCTCTGCCCGCGCGATCGACGGCCGCGTCCTTGCCCTTGCCGACTACGCCGGCCAGGTTCTGCTGATCGTCAATGTCGCTTCGGAATGTGGTTTTACGCCTCAGTACGCGGGGCTGGAAACGCTGTATCGCGACTATCGCGAACAGGGGTTCTCGGTGCTCGCCTTCCCCTGCAATCAGTTCGGCGGGCAGGAACCCGGCGACGCAGAAGCCATCACACAATTCTGTTCGTCACGGTATGGAATCACCTTTCCGCTTTTCGAGAAAATCGAGGTCAATGGCCCGCGCGCTCACCCGCTTTATACCTGGCTCAAAAGCCAGAAAGCAGGCATTCTGGGTAGCGAAAGCATCAAGTGGAATTTCAGCAAGTTTCTGGTTGATCGTGATGGCCGCGTCATACAGCGCCTGGGGCCCACAGCCAAACCCGAAAGCCTGCGCAAGGAAATCGAACGGTCGTTGGCGGCCTGAAGGTGTAAACGTCTAGTCCAGCATGATGAAAGATATTCTCGTAATCACGGCCCACAGGCCCGCACAGTGAAATGAAAACATGAACGCCATCGTCTCATCCCGCCTGGCGCTGCTTGCTTTCAGCGCCGCCCTGTTTGCGGGCTGCGCCAGCAAGCCTGCCAACATCACCCTGATCCCCGACGCCACCGATCAGATCAGCAGCCGCGATGGTTTGTTCGCACAACAGGCCAAATGGAAGCGGTCCAAGCCCGGCTGCCAAGGGGAATGTCCCACGCTGGAAGTCAACACCCTGGTGTTTGCCGGCAACCCCGAACTGACCCGGCTGGTGGATCATGCCCTGGCCATCATGACTGGCGTGAACGACAATCAGGCCCCGCGGCATGCCGATATTGCCGAATTTGAAGAATATTACTGGCAGGTCGCCGGGCCGCGAGACAGCGTGCTGTTGGCCGCCAAACTACGCTACCGCAGCAAATACCTGACCGTAGTTGAACTAGACAGCTGGCAATATTTCACCGGCGCCGCCCACGGCATCGGTGCCACGCAGTTCTTGAACTGGGATAACGCCAGACGGGGTGTCATCCCTCTGGGCCACATACTGCAGCCAGACGGCAGGCAAGCCTTTGAAGCCGCACTCAGGCATGCCCATGCGCGATGGGTGGCAAGCTTGCCTGATGCCCAGGCCGACCCCGATACCTGGAACCGGCTCTGGCCGTTTCAGGTCAGCGAGAACTACGCCATCACTGACCTGGGCATCGTAGTGAAGTACGACACCTACCAACTGGCACCTTATTCGTACGGTCAGCCAGAATTATTGATTCCGTACAGCGAGCTGGAAGGTGTGCTGCGGGTGGATTACCTGCCCATGCGTACGGGGTGAGGCTCAGGCGATTATCAGTCGTCGTTGCGTTCAAAACGCTGCAAGTCGAAGTAGCGGGAGGTACCGCTCTCTTGCGACGGCTCAGGCCCGGCTTCCTGCACAGGCTCAGGCCTGCCCTCGCGTTGGGCTTGCGTACGGTCGGCGACCCGCTCTAGTTCAGTGGCAAGGCGGCTGTGGCGGCGTTCCCGCGCCCAGTCTGCCGCTGTCAGCTGCTGAAGATTGACGGCTGTCGCATCGGCGCCGTGGTCAAGCAATAATTGCGCCATATCCTGACTGCCTGAATAGGCGGCCATCATGAGAGGAGTGGTGCCGTCCGGCGCAGGGGCATTCACAATCGCGCCACGTTCGAGCAGCATGGCGGCGGTTTCTGTCTGCGCTTTTGAAGCAGCATAATGCAGAGGCGTCCAGCCCAGGCGGTTCACTTGTGCCCCGCGTTCGATCAAAGCCCGGGCCCTTTCTGTCTGGCCCAACAGGGCCAGATACATCAAGGGTGTTTCACCTTGCCGGTTTTCAATGTCGACACGGATCTGCTTATGGGCCAACAGGGCTTCATAGGCATCCCATGAATCAGTGCGAATTGCCAGCATCAGCGCCGGCATGCCCTCGGTGTCGACTTCGTTAGGGTCGACGCCGCGCGCCAGCATCCCACGGACTTCAGACCCGCGGTCGTTGACCACGTGTATCCACCAGGCGTCCGGTACGGCAGCCGTCACCGCTGAGCACCAGACCAGCGCCGCCGCGCCAGCGGCCAAGCTCAGACGAGCTAGCCTGGGCGCCCGGCGCCTCACAGCGGGAATGGTCATCATTGAGTCTTGGTTCATGACTTTCCTTAAGAGTGGCGGCCCGCGACGGCCTTGCTGAAGAGGTCAAAGAAATTGGCCGTCGTACGCTGTGCGACCTCTTCCAGGGGGACCCCGCGCAAGTCGGCGATCTTCTCGGCCACATGCATGACCTTGGAGGGGTCATTACGCTTGCCCCGATAAGGGACGGGAGCAAGAAACGGTGCGTCGGTTTCGATCAGCATGCGTTCCATCGGCATCTTGCGCGCAACTTCCTGTAGCTCGACCGCATTCCGGAAGGTCACAATACCGGAAAAGGAAATATAGAAGCCAAGATCCATGGCGGCTTTCGCCACTTCCCAGGATTCCGTAAAGCAGTGCATGACGCCGCCTACGACGCCTGCATCTTCTTCAGCCATGATACGCAGCGTGTCTTGCGCGGCAGAGCGTGTATGAATGATCAAAGGCAGGCCACACTGGCGACTGGCCCGGATATGGACACGAAAACGCTCGCGCTGCCAATCAAAGGGTTCGCTGCCCCGGTAGTAATCAAGGCCGGTTTCACCAATGGCGATGATTTTTGGATCTTGTGCTGCAGTGACCAGCTCTTCGACAGTGGGCTCTTCAGTGTCCTTGTAGTCGGGGTGCACGCCCACCGATGCGAACAGATGATCGTGAGGCGCCACCAGTTCGCGGATACGCGCCCATTCCGGTTTACTGACGGCGACAACGAGCGCATGACCCACGCGGTTGGCCGACATATTGTCAAGAATGGAAGGCAGATCCTGAACAAGTTCGGGAAAATCAAGATGACAGTGCGAATCGACGTACATGGTGAAGACGGTAATGAACAAACAACAAGTTTAGGCGTTTTCCACGCTTTAAGCCGGTACGCAAGCCTGTGCGCAACGTTGCAGCACACTGTGCACAAATAACTTGGGGCTCAGGGGGTGGCGGGCGACAGCACGTTGCTGCTGCAGCCATTTCGATGCAGAGGCAAGCATCGTCGGCGCGCTACGGGCGGCTATTTGTGCCATTACCGCCCGCTGCGAAGGAAAGTACCGTGGCGCCGACCCGGCCGCGACCAGCGATAGATCAACAAAGACCCGTTGCAGCACATCCACCCAGACTGCCGCATCCACTCGTTCCAGGGCATCCGCCGTGCCGGCGAGTGGCGCAGCTTGCGCAGTGCCCGAACTTGCCAATGCGGCCAGGAACTGCACCAGCCAGGCGGGGCATGCCGATTCGCCGGAGCGCGCCAATTGCAGCGCCCGCAACGGTGCCCCGCCGGCAGCAGCCAACCAGTCCGCAGGCTCGGAAACGCCCTGTTCACGCAGCCATTCAGTGCTTAATGCAAGTTCGGGCACCGGCAAGGGGAGCCGGCGGCAACGCGAAACTATGGTGGGCAGCAGTAAGTCGGGGGCGTCGCTGGTCAATAGGAAAACCGTGCGCGGCGGTGGTTCTTCCAGCACCTTAAGCAATGCATTGGCTGTAATGAGATTCATGGCCTGTGCCGGATAAATTACGGCCACCCGCCAACCGCCACGATGCGTGCCGATGTTGAACCAGCCCGAAAGTGCCCGCATCTGTTCAACGCGGATTTCGCGCGAAGGCGTTTTCTTTACCTGGCTATCGCTTTCTTCGCCCGTATCGTCTTCTTCAGCAGCCACCGCGTCGGGCCTTACACGACGAAGGTCGGGATGGTTGCCACTGGCCACCCAACGGCAGGCCTGACACACACCGCAGGCCATACCTGCACTTGGTTGTTCGCACAGCAGGACGGCAGCTGCTGCAAGGGCAAAGCTGCGCTTGCCGATTCCTGCCAGGCCGTGGATGAGCCAGGCGTGGGAAAAACGTTCACCATCATCCAACCATTCGGCGGCGATGGCCTGCTGCCAGGGAAGGAAACGCGCCAGTTCACCCATCAGCCGCCCCGCCCTTCGCTGGCTGTTGCTGCCGCCTTGCTGGAAATCAATTGATCCACAAGATTGATGGCCTCGGTCGTTACGGCTGTGATATCGCGGCTGGCATCCAATACTCTGCAGCGCTGCGGTTCATTGTGAGCCTGTGCCAGATAACCATCCCGAGCCCGCTGCAGGAAGGCAAGCTGTTCTGCTTCCAGGCGGTCTAGCGCAGCACCACGCTGTTTAACCCGTTGCAGACCGATTACCGGATCAAGATCAAGAAAGAGATAGAGATCCGGTCTGAAGCTGCCCAGTGCCATGGCGTTTACCCTTTCCACCAGAGAAAGGTCCAGCCCGCGCGCATAATGTTGGAAACTGAGCGTAGCGGAATCAAAGCGATCACACAGCACAACTTTGCCGGCTTCCAAGGCGGGGAGGATCTTCTCGCGAATATGCTGGGCCCGGGCTGCGCCGAACAGCATCAGCTCGGTCAGGTCGCACATTTCCGGCGTGTCGGGGCTGAGCAGGATTTCCCGTATTTTTTCGCCTATCGGCGTGCCACCGGGTTCCCGTGTGACCACGACGTCCAGCCCCTGGCTTTGCAGATGGCGGCAAAGATTACCAATCAGTGTCGTCTTGCCAGCGCCATTGCTGCCGTCACAGACGACCATGAAACCCCGATATTGGCCAGAGCGATGGCCATGTGCCGTGGTGACTGTCATCTCCGACCCAGAATGTACTTGGCCACGGCCCGGTTGTGTTCGACCAGGGTTCTTGAGAACTGGCTGCTGCCATCACCACGGGCCACAAAGTAGAAGTAGCGGTGCTCTTCGGGATGCAGCGCCGCATGCAGCGCCGCTTTGCCGGGACTGGCGATAGGGGTGGGTGGCAGGCCGCCACGGGTATAGGTGTTCCAGGGGGTGTCAGTCTGCAGGTCGCGCTTGCGGATGCGGCCTTGATAGTTTTCGCCCATGCCATAGATGACGGTGGGGTCGGTCTGCAAGAGCATACCGGTACGCAGCCGATTCACAAATACACCTGCCACACGCCCCCGATCAGCCCCCAGGCCGGTTTCCTTTTCAATAATTGAAGCCAGGATCAGCGCCTCGTAGGGTGATGAAAGCGGCACCGAAGGGTCCCGCCCTTCCCATGCCTGTTCCAACCAAGCAAGCTGTGCCTGATAGGCTTGCTGCAATATGTCGAAGTCAGTAGTGCCTGGGACAAAAACATAGGTATCAGGCATGAACAAGCCTTCCAGACCTTCGTATTCAGCCCCCAGATTCTGCATGATTTCTTCATCGCTGAGGCCAGAAAGCGTCTGTTTCACGTCAGGTGATTCACGTAGCGCCTGCAGAATGCGCCGAAATGTCCAACCTTCAACCAACGTCAGCCTCGCCTGCACCATTTCGCCGCGCGCCATGCGCTCGAGTAGCTGCTGAGGTGTATCGCCGCGGCGCGCCTCGTAGGCACCCGCCTTGATTTGCGTA
>JBAYOJ010000124.1:0-7379 GCA_041678385.1 Burkholderiaceae bacterium
GATCTGATCTTATTCGCCCATATTGTCGATGCAGGTAGTTTCACCCGAGCGTCAGAACAGACCGGCCTGCCCAAATCGACATTATCGCGACGGCTGTCCGACCTGGAAAACGAATTCGGCGAACGGCTGATGCAGCGCAGTACGCGACGGCTGGTACTGACTGACTTCGGCGAACGCATGCTGGAGCACGCCAGGCGGCTGGCGGATGAAACCGATGCTGCCACGGCCCTTGCCCTGCACCGTCAAGTCACCCCCCAAGGCACGTTGCGCATTTCCCTGCCGCCAGAATTTCATGAACTTTCATTGGTGCGCATCCTGACCGAATTTTCTACCCAGTACCCGGACGTTCGCCTGGAACTGGACCTTTCTGCAAGGCGCGTGGATCTGGTCGCTGAGCGCTTTGATATTGCACTGCGGGCCGCCACCCAGTTACCGGACGATAGTTCCCTGGTCGCACGCCGCATCACCACTTTGCACAGCGGCCTGTATGCCAGCCCCGGCTACCTGAAACACCACGGCATCCCCCGCCAGCCAGCCGACCTGCTGGAACACATCGGCCTGATGCTCGTCACCAGTGGCGGCGAACAGCAAGCCTGGCGCTTAAGCCGTGGCAGCGAACACTGGGAAGGCTTGCCCCTGCACACGCTGTCCGCCAACTCCATGGGCTTGCAACAAGCGCTTTCGGCGCAGGGCCTGGGCATCGTTGGGCTGTCCGGGCGCTTTGCGAAAGCCCTGGTCGAACAAGGTGCCATTCAACGCATTCTGCCAGAGTGGAATCTTCCTCCCACCATCGTCTGGTGCGTAACCCCCGGGCGCAAGCTGCTGCCCCAGCGAACGCTAGCCTTCATAGAAGTGCTCAAAAACGTACTGGCCGAACAGGACTAAAGAACATGCATCGCCGCCCCACCCATACACCGCGCCCCTCCCATCTGAATGCAGCCGAGCTCGCCTCCCTGCAGCGCCTTGAGCCCCTGCTATGGCTCAACCCTGGCCTGGCGTCTTCTTTCGTTGCGCCTGATCAGGCACTCGACCCGGAAGTGGCCATCGCCCGGTTTGACCGCTGCGCAGCACTCATGTCCAAGGTATTCCCCCAGCTTCGTGGCAGCCAGGGGAAATTGCAGTCCCCCCTGCTCCCCGTGCCGGCTTTACAAGAACAGCTTGGCAGCATGCAAAGCGGGACGTGGCTCATCAAACGGGATGACGCCCTGCCCGTAGCAGGTTCCGTGAAGGCGCGTGGCGGTTTTCACGAGATATTGACGCTGGCAGAGCGCCTGGCCCTGGATGCCGGCCTTCTGAAGGAATCTTCGGATAGGCTGGACCTTTCCAGCGCAGCGGCGCACCGTCTGTTCCAGAAATACCGGATCGCCGTGGGCAGCACGGGCAACCTTGGACTCAGCATAGGGTTGATTGCCAAAGCCCTTGGTTTCGAAGCAACCGTCCACATGTCGGAAGACGCCAAAGATTGGAAGAAAGACCGTCTGCGAGCAGCAGGGGTCAAGGTCATCGAGCATGTCGGCGACTATGCGAGCGCCGTCCAGGCAGGCCGCGTGGCGGCTGAACAGGATCCCTACGGCTACTTTGTCGACGATGAAGCTTCCCCTCATTTGTTTCTTGGCTATGCCGCAGCGGCCAGCGAGGCGCAAGCGCAGCTGGCCGCGCAAGGCCGCAAAGTCGACGCCACACACCCCCTGTTCGTCTACCTGCCCTGCGGGGTGGGCGGGGCACCGGGCGGCGTGGCGTATGGCTTGAAGCTCCTGTTTGGCGAACATGTGCACTGCTTCTTCGCCGAACCTGCTGCCTCGCCCTGCATGCTGGTACAGCTGGCCGCCCGCGATGGCGCACCCACATCGGTGTACGACTTTGGGCTGGACAATCGCACCGAAGCCGACGGGCTGGCCGTTGCCCAGGCATCGCCGTTGGTAGCACCGCTGATGCGTCAGCTGCTGTCCGGGGTGTTCACCGTGGCCGACGATACGCTCTTTCGCGACATCCATGCTTTGATGCAAACCGAGGGAATGCTGATCGAACCTTCCGCCGCTGCCGGCATGCGCGGCCCGCTCTGGCTGACGGGCTCTGAGCCAGGACAGCGTTATCTGGAATCCCGCAACCTACAGGCGAACATGCCCCAGGCCACCCACGTCATCTGGAGCACTGGCGGTTCGCTGGTTCCCAGCCTGGAGCACGAAACTTTCCAGAAGCGGGGCCGACAGCGGTAACGAACCCCGGTCTATCGACCGGAGCTTCTCTGATCACGGGGAATTCTGTGGGAAGCCATTGATTTACTTCATGAAACCGGGTTTTCCCTAGCAACACTGCACCGCCGTCAAAAATCATCACACTTACGCGTGCGCAGCGCTGTTTGCTGATCCCCGGGATCAGACCTATCCATGCACGCCGCGTCCGGGTTCACAAAACCCAAGACACACAAAAATCCAACAGGAAGAGACAATGACACTCAAGATAGTTCCACGTATTGCCACAACTGTACTCGCGCTGTCGGGCCTGATACTGCCCTGGGCAAGCCAGGCGGCCTGGCCCGAAAAAACCATACGCATGGTTGTGCCGTTCACACCCGGCGGCAATACCGATACCGTCGCCCGCATTGTGGGTTCCGCAATGAGCAACGAAGTGGGGCAGACGGTGGTGATCGAAAACATATCCGGTGCCTCCGGGACCATAGGCGCAAACGCGGTCGCCAAGGCACCGAATGATGGTTACACCATGCTGATGGGCACGATCGGCACCCAGTCCATCAACATGAGCCTGTTCAAGAGCATGTCCAAAGAGTCGCTCAACGACTTCGCGCCCATCACCCAGCTGACATCCATTCCCAACGTATTGGTGGTCAATCCCGACCTGCCGATCAAATCGGTGGCCGACCTGGTCGAATACGCGAAGAAGCAGTCCGCGCCGCTGACGTTCGCATCACCGGGCGTTGGCACGTCCACGCACCTGTCCGGCGAAATGTTCAAGACCACCGTCAAACTGCCGCTGACCCACATTCCCTATCGTGGCAGCGCACCGGCACTGACCGACGTCATCGGTGGCCAGGTCCACTTCATGTTCGACAACCTTCCGCCGGCTTTGCCCCACATACAGAGCGGCAAACTCAGGGCGATTGCCATCACCTCGAAAGAGCGCAACCCGCTGTTGCCGGACGTCCCCACCATGATAGAGTCGGGCTTCCCTGATTTTGAAATCGGCACCTGGAACGGCATCGTGGCACCTGCAGGCACGCCGCCCGAGGTCATCGAAAAGATAGACGCTGTCTTGCAGAAAATAGCCAGCTCCGACGACTTCAAGCAAAGAATTGAGCAAACAGGTGGCGAAGTGAAATCAGAAGGCCCCGAAGCCTTTGCCAAGTACATCGACTCGGAATACGAGAAATGGAACGCGATCATCGAAGCGGCCGGCGTCGAAAAACAATAAACAGCAGGCCCTGACCCGACAGCCATGCCTTCATGGCGCCAACACCGCCCACCTTTTGGTGGGCGGTTTCCGTGGGAAGGCCGAGAATGAGTGACTTACTCTCGACGCTCAAACATCCGTTCGTCGTACATGAAGTCGAAAACCTCGTCCACAACCACATCTGCCATCGCAGGGTGACTGGGGTTGATCACTACATTACGTTCAAGCGGCAATACGGCCGAGGGGACTATCAGGCCCAGGTGGGTTAGCGCCTGGAGCCATTTTGAGCCAAACGCCATGCTGGGTCGATCGGGAGGGATTGTTGACCACCCTTCGGGTAGCTCGGAAGCGCCCGGCTCAAGGTACAACGCCTCATCATCGGGGAGTATGAACCGGGTGAGCTTAAGCGGAAGCGCTGGGTACCGCGCCGTATGCACGAACGTTTCAAGGCAGCAGATCGCGGGTGAAAGGCCCATGTAAACGGCAGGGACATCGACATCGTTCCAACGGCCCCCATCGAGCGCGGCGCCGACACCGCTCAGGTCTTGAGCACGTTTGGCCTTGGTAGTTCTCCAGGCGAACATCAGGCTACGCCGCCCCACTCCAGCGCATGCAGGATGCGCCGCACTTGCTGGGCCCCTATTGCCGTCTCGCAGTGCATGACGGGACGGTTCCCTGCCAACGCAGTGTTAGGTGATGACATCCATTCCGAAGCTGTCTGCTTATCTTCAAACACATCTTCGGCCAGCAGCGCTACCGTCGCAATGCGGTCTAGCCTTTCCGAGGCTGCGGAATCCAGAGGTTTTGCATCGCGGCGCCGGCGCTCATACGTGGCGACTGACACGTTCAGCAGCTCCCCCAGACTTTGGCTTGTCATCTGAAAAGCCTGCTTTGCGGCATCCGCCACTTCGACGGAGTATCCCGCCTTGATCTTCTTGATCCGGTCTGACTCGCTCATATCACCCAAGGTATGGGCAATTTTCCAAAAGTCCCTAGCCGAACTACGAATGAGAGGTGTGGGCGCCGCACGATCAATCACTTCCATGACAGCTCCTAGGATTATCATCAATTGATTATTTAAATTTTATCAAATGACGAATGGTGATACAAGCATTCGTTATCGAGTGTCATTTCGACAGTTCGACATTATCTGGCCCCTCATCACAGCCCCCCCTTGAAGATTCAGATTTCATCCTTATAATTAGCACTCGACCGGGGTGAGTGCTAACAGCACGCTCCGGAATACTGAAACCAACCCTACTGATTACTCAACAGGAGTTCCTTCATGGCACTGCGTCCTTTGCACGATCGCGTGATCGTCAAGCGCCTGGACAACGAGCGCACTACCGCCTCTGGCATCGTCATCCCCGAAAGCGCAGCCGAGAAGCCCGACCAAGGTGAAATCCTGGCCGTCGGCACCGGCAAGCGCACTGAAGACGGCAAGGTTCTGCCGCTGGAAGTGAAAGTCGGCGACAAGGTGCTGTTTGGCAAGTATGCCGGCCAGACCGTCAAGGTCGATGGCGAAGAAATGCTCGTCATCCGCGAGGACGAAATCCTCGCAGTGATCCAGTAAACCGACCACAAGCCTGAGCGCGTACCTTGCCTCCAAGGGCGAGGTCCAGCGAGGCAATACTGATACGGTGCCACAGGCACCCCCGTATTTATGTGGCGGAGACTCCGGATGCTGATCCGGTGCTCTTCACTCGCAGAATCTCAAGGAATCAAAAATGGCTGCTAAGCAAGTACTTTTCGCTGATGACGCCCGCACCCGCATCGTGCGCGGCGTCAACGTCCTGGCCAATGCCGTCAAGACCACGTTGGGCCCCAAGGGTCGCAACGTTGTTCTCGACCGCTCTTTTGGCGCCCCCACCGTCACCAAGGACGGTGTTTCGGTTGCCAAAGAAATCGAACTCAAGGACAAGTTCGAAAACATCGGCGCACAACTGGTGAAGGAAGTCGCTTCCAAGACTTCCGACAATGCCGGTGACGGCACCACCACCGCCACCGTACTGGCACAATCCATCGTGGAAGAAGGCCTGAAGTACGTTGCCGCCGGCATCAACCCCATGGACCTCAAGCGCGGCATCGACAAGGCTGTCGGCGTAACCGTCGCTGAACTGCAGAAGCTGTCCAAGCCCTGCACCACCAGCAAGGAAATCGCACAGGTTGGTTCCATCTCGGCCAACAGCGACGAATCCATCGGCAAGATCATCTCTGACGCCATGGACAAGGTCGGCAAGGAAGGCGTAATCACTGTTGAAGACGGCAAGTCGCTCGACAACGAACTCGACGTCGTCGAAGGCATGCAGTTCGACCGTGGCTATCTGTCGCCCTACTTCATCAACAACCCGGACAAGCAGGTTTCTGTCCTGGAAGACCCCTACATCCTGATCCACGACAAGAAAGTCAGCAACATCCGCGACCTTCTGCCGGTGCTCGAGCAGGTTGCCAAGTCCAGCCGCCCGCTGCTCATCGTTGCCGAAGACGTGGAAGGCGAAGCCCTGGCCACTCTGGTCGTGAACAACATCCGTGGCATCCTCAAGACCACTGCTGTCAAGGCTCCCGGCTTTGGCGACCGTCGTAAAGCCATGCTGGAAGACATCGCCATCCTGACCGGCGGTACCGTCATTTCCGAAGAAACCGGCATGTCCCTGGAAGGCGTCACCCTCGATCAGCTTGGCCAGGCCAAGCGCATCGAAGTGGCCAAGGAAACCACCACCATCATCGACGGCGCCGGCGATGCCAAGTCCATCGAAGCCCGCGTCAAGCAGATCCGCGTTCAGATCGAAGAAGCCACTTCCGACTACGATCGCGAAAAGCTGCAGGAACGCGTTGCCAAGCTGGCTGGCGGCGTGGCCGTCATCCGCGTCGGTGCTGCCACCGAAGTGGAAATGAAGGAAAAGAAGGCTCGCGTCGAAGACGCCCTGCACGCAACCCGTGCGGCGGTGGAAGAAGGCATCGTCCCCGGCGGTGGTGTTGCCCTGATCCGCGCCAAGCAGGCTGTTGCCCAACTGAAGGGTGACAACGTCGACCAGGACGCTGGCATCAAGCTGATCCTGCGCGCCATCGAAGCTCCGCTGCGCACCATCGTGGCCAACGCGGGTGACGAGCCCAGCGTCGTCGTCAACAGGGTTGCAGAAGGCCAAGGCAACTACGGTTACAACGCCTCCACCGGCGAATACGGCGACCTGGTTGATCAAGGCGTGCTGGATCCCACCAAGGTAACCCGCACTGCTTTGCAGAATGCCGCTTCTGTGGCCAGCCTGCTGTTGACGACTGAAGTCGCTGTAGCCGAGATCGTCGAAGACAAGCCGGCACCTGCCATGCCCGACATGGGTGGCATGGGCGGCATGGGTGGCATGGGCGGTTTCTAAAAACCACTCTGTATCTGTCTCTTCACCAGACTTCGGTCTGGGCCGCTTGGCGGTGCCTTCGGGCACCGTCCTTCAGAACCCGGGTTGCCCTGTGCTTCCCGGGTTTTTTTCATGCATCGTGGCATAATCACCCGCCATGAACTTCAAAGAAAAACTCGACGCCGCCTGGGCGCATTCCAATTCCATGCTGATGGTCGGTCTTGACCCCGACCCGCTGCGGTTTCCGGCCGAGCTGCTGGGGAAGCCTGACGCCATTTTCGAATTCTGCCGCGAAATCGTGGATGCTACAGCGCCTTATGTATGCGGGTTCAAACCACAAATTGCCTATTTTTCGGCAGTGGCTGCGGAAGACGAACTGGAAGCCCTGTGTCGGCATATCCGCAGCCAGCACCCCAGCCTGCCACTGATCCTGGATGCCAAGCGCGGCGATATCGGCTCTACCGCTGAACGATACGCCCAAGAGGCTTTCGAACGCTATGGCGCCGATGCCGTGACCGTCAACCCTTACATGGGCTACGACAGTGTCGCGCCTTACCTCGAATGGAAGGACCGGGGCGTTATTGTGCTGTGCCGCACGTCCAACCCCGGGGGTTCGGA
>JBAYOJ010000125.1:0-7286 GCA_041678385.1 Burkholderiaceae bacterium
GCACCCATTCAAAGTTCAATTGGCCTGCACTAAGGTTTTCAATGAAGTGGGATTCGACCACCGCCCGCGCATAGGCGTGTGCATGCGGGGAAAGCGCGATTTGCTGCGCGGCGTCCTTGAGCTGTCGGGATTGGTCCGCCCCGGGTAGGGCCACCAGGTCTTGAAGTGGATAGGCAGGCTTGCTATTCCAGTAACGGTCGAAATCCTGCGACACCTGATCGACCACGGCGCCGACTGCCATGACATCCAGGTCAGCAAAGGCCACCCCCTGGGTGGCACCAAAGTATTCATCGCCGATGTTCCTGCCGCCGACCACGGTCACCTGACCGTCGGCGGTGAACGACTTGTTGTGCATGCGCCGGTTCAAGCGCCGAAACTCCGTCAGAAACCCCAGGGGCTTGAACCAACGGACGGGAAAGGGGTTGAACAGCCGCACCTCAATGTTGGGTTCGGCATTCAACAAGGCCAGTTTTTCATCCAGGCCGGATACGCCATTGTCGTCCAGCAAAAGGCGGACACGCACGCCCCGTGCTGCGGCATCCAGCAACGCCTTCAGCAGCAGGTTGCCCGTGATGTCGTCCCGCCAGATGTAATACTGAACATCAAGCGTGCGCTCGGCCGCCATGATGAGACTCATGCGCGCGGCAAAGGCATCCAGTGAGCCCTGCAAGGGCACTACGCCCGACAGCCCCGGGTGGGCATTAACCTGCGGCAGCAGGCCCTTTCCAAGCACCGTTTGTTCGCTGTCCCGGGACAGCAGCGCATGGGACACGCGCCTTTCCTTAGGCGCGGGCAAGCTGCACGCCGCCAGCAAGGCGATCAGGATGAATGTCAGGCCGCGGCTGAGCCTGGCCCAGCTTGTCGGGCTTGTGGTGCCTTGCGTTGCCATCTGAAATCAATACATATGCATGCCGCCATTGATGGCCATATTTGCACCGGTGATGTAGCCCGCATCTTCGCTGCAAAGGAAGGCCACCAGTGCGGCAACTTCCTGGGGGCGGCCCAGACGGCCCATGGGGATTTGCGAAATAATCTGTTTTTCTAGGATTTCGGGGTTGACCGCTTCCACCATGGCTGTGGCGACGTAGCCGGGTGATACGGCGTTGACCGTGACCCCTTTGCGCGCGACTTCCTGGGCAAGCGCTTTGGTGAAACCCTGAATGCCGGCCTTGGCGGCGGAATAATTGGTCTGACCGAATTGACCCTTGGTGCCGTTGACCGACGAGATATTGACAATGCGGCCCCAGCCCCGCGTGGTCATGCCTTCTACATAAGATGCCGTTACGTTGTACATGGAGTCAAGATTGGTGCGCAGAACGGCATCCCATTTTTCCTTGACGAGCTTGCGGAAGGTGCTGTCGCGCGTGATGCCGGCATTATTCACCAGGATGTCGACCTGGAAGCCGTCGGCTTCGATCTTTTTGCCCAGTTCCTGGCATGAATCGTAATCGGCCACGTCAACTTCATAAACCTTGAAACTATAACCATCCTGTGCCTGTTGTGCCTGCCACTCAGCTGCGCCGGCGCTGCCGGCCATGTGAGTGACGAGTACGGTGCAGCCGTCGTCGTGCAGTCTGCGGGCGATGGCTTCGCCCAGGCCGGTGGTGCCGCCGGTGATCAATGCGCAACGTTGAGTCATGAAATCATCCTGCCTATGGGTTCGGAATAAAGAGGGGTTGAGGAAGACACGCGCCGTGGTGACGGCGCCTGCCATTATTTTTCATGCACGTATCGCCCAGGGGCGTCTTCCAGCACTTTGTAGCCTTTGCGGGCGGCGCCCATCGACGGTGGGGCGATAGGGGTGCCGGATCGTGCCTGCAGCCATGCCAGCCATTCCGGCCACCAGGACCCTTCGCTAAGCGGCGCGGTGGCCTGCCATTCGTCGGCCGACAGCACGCCGCCATTGGCTTCGCGCACGGCCATCTGGTAGCTGCGGCGAGGGCGGCCGGGTTCGCTGATGATGCCGGCATTGTGGCCGCCGCTGGTCAGCAGGAAGGTAAGTTCGGTAGGGCTCAGGCTGTGCAGCTTGTAGACGGAACGCCAGGGCGCTACGTGGTCGGTTACGGTGCCGACGCAGAACGTGGGCAGCGTCATGTTCACCAGGCTGACATCGCGGCCTAGCACGGGATAGCGGCCGGCCGCCAGATCATTGTTGAGGAAGAGGCGGCGCAGATACTGGGTATGCATCTTTGCCGGCATGCGGGTGGCGTCGGCATTCCAGGCCATGAGATCGTTCATGGAACGCCGTTCACCCAGGAGGTATTCCTGCACCATCTTGGACCACAGCAGGTCGTAAGAACGAAGCATCTGAAATGCGCCCGCCATCTGATCAGAGCGCAGATAGCCGGCTTGCTCCATTTCGGCTTCCAGCATGCTGACCTGGCTTTCATCAATGAACAGGCTGATTTCGCCAGGTTCGCTGAAGTCGGCCTGGGCCGCGAGCAAGGTCATGGATGCCAGCCTGTCTTGCTGGCCGTCGCGGGCCAGGGCCGCTGCAGCAATGGCCAGCAGGGTGCCTCCCAGGCAGTATCCGGCCGCGTGTATTTTCTGTTTGGGGACGATGGCTGTTATGGCGTCGAGCGCGGCCAGAAAGCCTTGTTCCAGGTAGTCGTCCATGCCGAGGTTGCGATCTTCGACGCCCGGGTTCTTCCAGGAAACGCAGAATACGGTGTAACCGTTCTCGACCAGATAGCTCACCAGTGAATTGTGGGGTGAAAGGTCGAGAATATAGTATTTCATGATCCACGCCGGCATGATCAGAATGGGCTCCGGATGGACTTTCTCTGTTTTGGGGGCGTACTGGATCAGTTCCATGACGGGTGTGCGCAGCACCACCTTGCCTTTGCTGAGGGCGACATCGCGGCCAACCTGGAACGCTTCTGTGCCAACCGGTGCATGGCCGCCCCGCGTGCGCTGCAAATCTTCGAAGAAGTTCTGTAGCCCGCGTACCAGATTGGCGCCGTTTTCTTCGATCGTGAGGTCGAGAGCGACCGGGTTGGTGAGCAATTGGTTGCCTGGCGAGAACGTGTCGGTGATCTGCCGGGCGATGAAGTTCACGACATCAGCGTGGTGAGGGTCGACGCCGCGGACGTCACGGGTGGCCATGTCCCACCAGTACTGGTTCATGAGAAAAGCCTGCTGCATCACGTTGTAAGGGAACTGCTGCCATTGGGGTGCACGGAAGCGGCGGTCTGGTATGGGCGGTTCGGGTGCTTGCACTGTTGCACCTGCGTCGACGCCGGCAGGTGTCAGATATTGCGGATACGCCGCCGCCACACTCTGGCTGATGTAGCCGCACAACGCGGCAGACTGTTGCAGTGCGAGATGCAGAAGTTCGGCTTGTTTGCCGGGTGAACCCGCCAGATGGGATGCCCAGTCCAGCCAGGCCAGCGCCAGCGATTGCGGCGACAGCGAGCCTGACATACGGGCCAGCATGGCCTGGGCCTGTATATCGAGTTCGGTGGTGGGGGTTTTGGGCGTGGCGGGGGTAGTCATGTATTTTTCCAGTGTGCAGGGGATGGCTCAGACCCTTTAAAGTAAATAAAAATCCATAAATATTTCTTTTTGTGTCTTGTTGTGGGTATATCTCATCATACAAGACCCGCCTTCCGTTTTTATGACTGCCCGCCAAGGCAAGCAGGCACTCCGAGCACGAAAGCAGGCGGGAACAGCCGTTTCTGGCCGTTCTTGGTAAATATGGATACAGCTGCCTGTGGGGGTATCGGGCGAGGCGCCGTCAGGTCGTGGAAGTGCGAAGAATGGTTCTGACCCAGCCGATTGCGGTGTAAGCCATGACTGTCGTGCCAATGGCCCCGGCGGCAAAGACCAAAGCGATCAGGATCCAGTCGGCCGGGCCGGCGGCGTCGCTATAGCCGGATGCGGAAACTTCGGCCATGATGACCAGCGCCATTACGCCGCCAAAAAGGCCAAGGGCTTCCGACCACATCAGCCGGCGCGATACGATTTTGCGTTCACGGAACAGCAAGGCCAGGAAAGCCACGGTGCTGATCACGACAATGGCCAGCAGAAACCATAACAAAGGGCCAAGCATTTCCTGGAAGACGGCCAGCAGGATGATAGGGTCGAGTTCTTTCATGTTGGTGTCCTTGCGGTTCAGGCGCGGCCGCGCAGCATGCTGATATAGGTGGGCTTGAGCGCCATGGTTTTCATGACCCAGCTCACCCAGAGTTCTTCAAGCGGGGCAATGACACCGGGGAAGGAAGGCACGAGGTTGTTTTCGTAATCGAATTCCACCAACATGGCGCGGCCCAGCCGGGTGATAAGCGGGCATGAGGTATAGCCATCGTAGATTTGTTCGCTGCGCGACCCCGCGATGTCGGCCAGCAGGTGATCTACCATCACCGGCACCTGCCATTTCACGCTGGCAGCGGTTTTACCTTTCGGTACACCAGCAATGTCGCCGACGCCAAATACCTGGGGATAGCGGACGTGGCGCAGCGTGCTGCGGTCGACTTCCATCCAGCCTTCGCCGGCCCAGTTGCCACTTTGCCAGGGCAAGGGGCTGTTGCGCACGGCGTCGGGTGCCCGCATGGGCGGAATCACGTGGATGAAATCGTAAGGCTGTTCTTCGCTGCCTTCCGGTGTTCGGAAGGTGGCAATACGGCGCCCCGGGTCGATGGCTGTCAGGACGCGTTCGTAGGTGGCTGGAATATTGCGTTCGCGAAACAGCATGCGGACTTTTTCAGAAACGATGGGAACGCTGAACAGCGCCTTGTTGTTCGAAAAATAATGAATTTCCGACTTACTGCGATTGCCGCGCCGCGCGACGTGGTCTTCTGCCAGAAAGGTGTACTTGAGCGGTGCACCCGCACATTTCATTTCTGTGCCCGGGCGGGTAAACAGCCCGCGGCCGCCTTGGTCTGCGAAGCTGGACAAGGCCTGCCAACTGGCCAAGGCCGCTTCCGGGCCGTTATAAATACTGGCTATGCCTTCTTTGCCGATCAGGGAAGGGTCCATCCCCTGGATTTCTTCGTAGTGCAGGGACAAACCCGTAGCCACGATCAGGTAGTCGTAGGAAAACGACCGGCCGCCCGCGGTGACGACTTTTTTGCCTTCCGGGTCGATTTCCGCCACCTTTTCCTGGACCCAATCAATGCTGGAGGGAATATATTCGGCAGTGGAGGAAACGACGTAATGGGCGGGTTTGATGCCGGCACCCACCAAAGTGAAGCCGGGCTGGTAATAGTGGGCGATGCGGGCATCAATGATGGTGATCTTGGCGCCATCAAGCGCGGCGACAAGGCGGGATGCAGCCGCCAACCCGGCGGCGCCAGCGCCCGCAATGACGATGCGGGCCGACGTTTTGATCGGGTTGCCGCGTTGTTGTGCCTGAGCGGGAAAGGCTGCACCCGCTGCGCCGGCGGCCGCCACCGCCAGAAAGCGACGGCGGCCGGCATCGGTAGTGCCGGCCTGGGCCGGCTGTTCGAATAATGTTTTCACCTGTATGCCCTTTCAAGACGGACTATGGATGTAGCTGCGTGTTACATCCATTATATTAGTTAAAACTAAAATATGGGTAGCCCGTCAGGCCGGCCATCTTTCATGGCCAGGGGGATTTTCAGGTAGCGCACGCCGTTGCTTTCCGGGGCAGGCAGCTTGCCGGCACGGATGTTGACTTGTACCGAAGGTAATAGCAACTGGGGTGCGGTCAGGGTGGCATCACGTTCTTCGCGCATGGAAACGAATTCATTTTCCGACACGCCTGTGTGGATATGGACGTTATGTTCCCGTTGTTCGGCTACCGTGCTTTCCCACGCATAGTGATCGCGGCCCGGTGCTTTGTAGTCGTGGCAAAAGAACAGGCGTGTTTCGGGGGGCAGGGCCAGCAGGCGCTGAATTGAATGGTAAAGCTGCCGTGCGTCGCCCCCCGGGAAATCCGCCCGGGCCGTACCGTAATCAGGCATGAACAAGGTGTCGCCCACGAACACCGTGTTGCCTATGCGGTAACTCACGCAGGCAGGCGTATGGCCGGGCGTGTGCATAACCGACACCTTCAGGCTGCCCAACGGGAAGGTTTCGCCATCACGGACCAGCTTATCGAATTCCTTGCCTTCGCAAGAGACATCGTCAAGGTTGAATACCTTGCTGAAGATGCGCTGGACTTCGGTAATATGCTGGCCGATCACCACCCGGGCGCCGGTTTTGCTGCGGAAAAAAGGCGCAGCGCTGAGGTGGTCGGCGTGGGCATGGGTTTCAAGTACCCATTCCAGGGTGAACCCAGCCTGCCGGACGGTATCCAGTATCTGTCGGGCGGATGCTGTGGATATTTCGCCGCTACCGTGATGGTAATCCAGCACCGGGTCAATGATGGCGGCGGCGCGTGTAGACGGGTCGGACACTAGATAGGATACGGTGTTGGTGGGCTCATCAAAGAAGGCCTGAATCCTGGGTGACAGAGGCATGCGCGACTCCTTGGATAAAGATTTTCATGTTGCAGAAAATCTTTACATTAGATTATACTAAATTAGATGTGGGTGAAATTATGTCAGAGTTGGCATTCAGCGAGAAAGACCGCGAATTCCTGCAAGAAGGCGCCGCCAAGGCGGCCGCACTGCTGAAGGTAATCGGCAATGAAAATCGCCTGCTAGTACTGTGCCTGCTGATCCAAATGGGTGAACTTTCTGTTGGTGCCATGCTTGAACATATCCCATTGAGCCAGTCCGCGCTTTCGCAACATCTTGGCCGTATGCGCGAAGAAGGCCTGGTTGCTTACCGGCGTGAGTCACAGACCCTGTACTACCGCATCGTTAATCCCGACGTCAAGAAAGTTGTCGCCACACTAAAGGATATCTACTGCCCCTGAGGTCGCGGCACACCGGTTTCAACCCATTGAAGGAGTCCTCATGAAACGCAATATCGGAACCATCGCCAGAATGCTGCGCATTCTGGTGGGGGTCATCCTGATCGCCCTGGCCGCCACCGGCACCGTGGGCTGGTGGGGCTGGCTGGGCGCCATCCCACTCCTGACCGGCCTGTTCAGCACCTGCCCAGCGTACTCGATCCTGGGCGTCAACACCTGCCCCCTCAAATCACGGAAATAAGAAATGGGGGACAGACCACGTTTTTCCAAAGAAAAACGTGGTCTGTCCCCCATTTCTTATTGTTTATTTGGTTAAGCTTTTCACTAGTTCATGAAGTTTTATGCCGTGTGATGCTTTAAACAGGACTGTGTCCTTGTCGGCCAGTTCATGAGAAAGCGTGGTCAATAATGGCGTGACGACCTTGTAGGTATGGCACGTATAATTTCTCTCGCGTAGGGGTGAGGC
>JBAYOJ010000126.1:0-7257 GCA_041678385.1 Burkholderiaceae bacterium
CGACAAGCTGCATTCCATGATCATTGCGGCGATTCAATCGCCGGAATACCAGAAGCACGCCAAGTCATTCATGTTCGACCTGCCCATCACATCGCGCGAAGCATTCGCAAAGCTGGTGGCCGACGATACCCCCATATGGCTGAAAGCCATTGAAGCAGCGAAGATAGAACCCGTCGACTGAAGGGTGAGTCAAGCCCCAGGGGGGTTCGCAGGCGATGGGATGGCGCCACAGGAAAACAAGGCGTCAATATCATCGTGAGACACCCCCCAATCCGCCATAGCTTCGCGGGTATGTTCACCAATGTGCGGTGCATGCGACAGGAACATACCCGCTGGCGAGCCAGGGATTTCCACCAAAGGCAACGGTTTTTCCACGCCTTCCTGGCGGTGCCACCGGAAAGCTTTGGCGGCTTGGGTCTGCTCATGAGACAGCAGCTGGGCGTAGGTGTTGACGGGGGCGTGCAGAATATCAATGCTGGATAGCAAAGCAGACAGTTCTTCGGTGCTGTATTTGGCAAACTCGGCACGCAGAATAGGCAGCAAAGTATCTGCACGCTCAACTCGCATCGCAGCCGTGGCGAACTCACCACCCGCGACGAGATCGGCACGCCCAAGCGCATTGCACAATGCATTGAAGTCATCGTCACGGCGCACCGACATGCTTATCCGGCCATCGGAGGCGGCGAAGATTCCCACGGGCACGTAGACCGGGCGTTTACCGCCTTCCACGGTATCTTCCATGATCTTCCCCGCTTGAAAGGCCATGGCGGACTGCAGCAGACTGCATTCGAGATGACGCCCTCGCCCATCGCGACCATTGCGACCCAATAAAGCGGTCAGCAGCGTCTGAAAGCCATACAGCCCGGTGATGACGTCGATCAGCACGTAATCGATGCGCTGCGGTTCCCCCTGCGCATCCCTATTGCTGTACATGAGCCCGGAAAACCCTTGCAGGATGGTGTCGGTAGCCGGTGCGTCGACCAGCGGACCTTCGCTGCCAAACCCATTCACGGACAAATAAATAACACCAGGATTATGGGCGTTGACAGATTCATAATCGAGCCCGAATCGTGCCATGACACCCGGGCGGAAGGCTTCGATGATGATGTCTGCCTGCTGCGCCATTGCCCGAACGGCATCCAGTGCCCGGGCATCCTTCATATCGACGGCGACCGACCGCTTGCCCCGATTGTAGGTAATGAAGAATGCGCTCAGATCACCTTGAGGCTTGCCCAAAGTGCGGCACCAGTCACCGTGATGAGGTTCGATCTTTACTACATCGGCGCCGTGCTGCGCGCACAAGAAAGCGGCGTGCGGCCCCGCCACGCCCATAGAAAACTCAAGAACCTTCAAACCCTGCAAAGCTTGAAATGAAGTGTCGGAATCCATGAACACGCCCTTAAAGAGACATCCTTATGATTCCACCATCTTTCCCAGGTTGAACCAATCGAAATTATCGACATGATGCCTCCGCGCTTCCGGACAATCGACCGGGCGGCAGCATTGCGTCGGCCGGCATGGCGCCCGCCCCGCAAAGCCGCCGAGAGGATCAAGGCCTTCTGGGATTCAGTTGATGATGCCTTTGCCGCGCAATTCCTGTTGGGCAGCAGCGTCATATCCCAGCTCCTGAAGCAGTTCGCTGGTATCGGCCCCAAGGAAGGGAGGCGGCGACTTTTTCCCGACCCGCTTTCCATCGGCACGGATGGGCAGGGCCACCGTACGCAGATCGGGAATACCCGGCGCAGGCAGTGAAGGCACCATATCCAGCGCGCGGACCTGCTCGTGCTCTATGGCCTGAGCAACGTTATTGAGCTCACTGCAGGGGGCGCCGGTCTTGCGCAGGCGTTCCACCAGTTCGGCTGCGGTGTGCTGAGTCGTCACTTGTTCAATGGCTGCGCACAAAGCGTCGCGATTGTTGATCCGATCTGTATTGGTGACGAAGCGTTCGTCCTGCGCCAGTTCTGGGCAACCCAGGGCGTCGCAGACCTTTACGAACAAACCGTCGTTGCCCGCGGCAATGAAAATATGCCCATCGGAAGTCTTGAACAGCTGGTAAGGCGCGGCCATGGCCATCGCCGACCCCATCTTGCGGGGGAGCTGCCCCGATGCCAGATAACTGGCCACGAAAACCGTCATCCAGGACAGCCCGGTTTCGAGCAGGCTGGTGTTGACCTGCGTGCCTTTACCCGTGCGCTCACGCGACATCAGCGCAGCGAAAATACCCATGGCCGACCACATGCCGGTGCCCATATCGATAAGGGAAACGCTGACCCGCACGGGATCATCGTTCTGGTTACCCGTCACGCTCATGACCCCCGAAAAGGCCTGTACAAGCGGATCGTAACCCGGCAGCTTGGCCATCTTGCCAACTTCCCCGAATGCGCTGATGGCGCAGTAAACCAGCCGGGGATTCAGGGCCATCAGCTCTTCCGGGCCGAAACCGCGCGCTTCAGCACTGCCCGGCTTCATGGAATGGATGATCACGTCGGCGCTCTTGGCCAGTTCGCGGAGAATCTTGATGGATTCCGGCTGGTTGAGGTCTAGGCAGATGCTGCGTTTGTTCCGGTTCAGCGAAAGAAAGGTAGACGAATGCCCACCAATTTCCGGTGGCACCCAGGCGCGGGTATCGTCCCCGACACCTGGGCGTTCGATCTTGATGACTTCAGCCCCGAAATCCCCAAGGACCTGTGTGCAGAATGGGCCGGCTACGTTTTGAGTCAAGTCGATGACTCGCACTCCTTCAAGCAGATTATCTAGCATAGTTATTTGTGTGTGTGAGTTTTAGGGTCGTGACAGATTGGTCCGGAGCCGCATGGCATAGCGAAATGCGTCCGCCGGATGCAGGGTTCTGGAAACTTCGAAAAGGTTGCCTGTGCGCCCGAAGTAGCGACGCTCTATACACAGGGCGGCATCGCCGACGGGTAGCGCCAGCGCGTGCGCATGCGTCTGATCCAATAAAGTGGCAAAAATTTCCTGCCTGACTTCAGTGATGGCTTCGCCCATGTCGCGCTCTATCAGCGTGAAAAGAGGAACGCGCGATTCGGCGAGTTTGTCCACGACTGCGCCATACACGTAAGGCAGCATGATGACTGAACTGGCCAGCGGTGGCCCGCCTTCCGAAGCCATGCGCAAGGTATGCACCCGCCACCAGCTTTCACCTTCCTTGCTGCCCAGCCATTCTGCCTGCCCCGTATCGAGCACTTGTTCGTGGCAGGACAGCAGCTGCAAGGATGTATGGGCTGCATATTGCAGAAGATCGTCCATGGACTCGAACGAATGACCTTGGCGCTTGAACGGCTGGGTAGACAGCACAAAGCTTCCCACGCCCTGCTCGGCGTGAACCAGGCCAAGCTCGCGCAAGTGCCGAAGAGCTGCCCTGACCGTCTGTCGGCTGACCCCCAGGGACACGGTCAATTCGGGTTCGGAAGGGAGCTGGCTCCCGACGGGATACTTGCCGCTGCGGATGTCGCGCAGCAGCGCCCGCGCCACTTGTGCGTGTTTTGCTGTACCTGCGATCAGTAACGCCTCGGACATCAAAAGCCTCGGGATAGGGAAAGGCCACAATGGGTCAATGCAACTGGACTACTTGTTCGGACAAGCGCACATCACCAAGTATAGCCGGACAAGCTATGTAATTGAACTGTCTTTTCGCGGCACGAAGATACTTATGGATACCGTTTGATGATTTGCAATCAAAACCCTTCAGCGTGGAATTATTACTGTAAGTTAGAAGATTTTGACAGAATTTAGAGTATTTTAGGCGGGTTTTAGCCGCAGCAGGCGTGCCATCATATTGCCCGCGCCGGGCAAATGCTCATACGATTGTGCACTTTTATTTGGCGGAGTAAGAATGCAGGCACTGATATTCAGTATCTCATGCAGTGTCGCGGTGTCAGTATTGTTGAAGATGGCTCGCAGTCGCAATATACAGGTGGACCAGGCCATCGCCTTCAATTACCTCGCAGCCGGCACCCTATGTTGGCTGCTGTTGGGCCCGCGCCCCGCCACCCTGCTCGAAAGCAGTTCACCCTGGCCCCTGCTTCTGGCATTGGGGGTATTGCTGCCCAGCGTTTTTCTTATCATGGCAAAGGCCGTCCAACAGGCAGGGATCGTCTTGAGCGATGTCGCACAGCGCCTGTCGCTGCTGCTGCCGCTGATCGCCGCATTCACCCTGTTCGGTGAAACCGCCAGCCAGAGCAAGCTGATCGGCATCGCTGTGGCCTTGTGCGCTCTGGGCGCCTTGCTTTGGCGCCCAGGAAACAATTCCGGGAAAGGCATGACCGCACAGGGCCGGACCACCATCGCCCTGTTACTGGGCGTCTGGCTGGGCTATGGGACCATAGACATTCTTTTCAAGCAAATGGCCAAGGCCGGGTCTGCCTTCCCGACGACCTTGCTGGGCGCATTCATCCTGGCCGGCATCGTCAGCTTCGTCTATCTGATCGCGCGCCGCAGCGTCTGGAGCGCCCGCAGCATGCTGGCCGGGCTCTTGCTCGGGTTGCTGAACTTCGGCAATATTTACTTCTATGTGCGCGCACATCAAATGTATTCCGAGAACCCTGCCTTGGTATTTTCAGCCATGAATATCGGTGTCATATCACTAGGCACGCTGGTCGGCGCAGGCGTGTTTCGGGAACGCATTCATTGGGTCAATGGCGTAGGCGTAGGCCTGGCCATCATCGCTATCTTCATTCTGTTTCCGCGCTGAGGCTCAAGGCCGGGGTTCTGCAGGGTCCTCATCCACCGGGGAATCGGCGTTTTCCACGGGGGCTACTGCACTGTCGGTGGCCGTCATCCCCCGCAGCGCACTTGGCCCGACACCACTGGCCACGGCTTCTTCGCTGATCACAATATTGTCGGCAGACGTGTCGCTTGCGGTATCTGGTGTCCTGTCAGCAGCAGTGGTTTCGCCCGCAGCGGCAACACCTGCAAGCGTATCCGATGCATCCGTGGGCATTAAAGGGGTCTCGGCAGACGTCATTTCATCAGGCTGCGCCACGCCCGCAACGCTTGCATCCGACTCTGAAGGTGCAGCATCCACATCGGCGGGCATCTCGGAATCCTGGCTCTCATCCGGGGGAGGCGGGGCAAAGGACATGTCGGTATCGAGATCGACACGCGGGTCCAGCGCAGGCACAACATTGGGGTTCTGCACCGAATCAGGCATGGGTACGAATTCGGTAGGTGCATCCTGGCTCAGATAAGTGCCGCGGACGCTCTGTGGACGGACGATGATGACCAGGAACACCGCACAGGCGCTGGCAAATACGAAAAAGACACCGGCCTGCAACTCACGCATGAGAAAGCCGACCAGCAACGGCCCAACACAGGCGCCCAAGCCGTAAACCATGTATAGAATAGCGCTCAGGCCCACACGCCGGTCGGGGTCTACGTTATCGTTGGCAAAGGCGGCAGCAACGGGATAAAGCGTAAAGAGGATGACGCCAAACAGACAGGAAAACACTACCAGTACCCCGTACGACAAGGGCCACCACCCCCAGAGCGGTACGGTCAGCAAAGCAAGCGCCAGCGAATTGAAGCGGATCAGCCCCACCCGGCTGATGCGATCCGCCAGCCAGCCCACCGGCCACTGGAAGACCAGGCCACTGGCCACGGCAGCCGCCATGAACACCGCCACCTGCCCTGCATCCATGCCTTGAGCCACCCCATAGACGGGCGCCAGCCCATAGAAGGCGCCGGACATCATCCCGGCCATGAACAGCACTGTCATGGACATCGGTACGCGCTGAGCATAGTAAGCGTAGTGGATAGGCACAGGAACCTGAATGGCCGGGTGCACACGCCGCGTCACAGCGACCGGGATCAAACACGCTGCCGAACACAAGGCAACAAAGATCAGTGGCTCGGCATCAAGGCGCGGAAACATGCCCACCGAAAGCTGGCCCAGCACGGTGCCCAGGCTGGAAAACACCATATAGAAGGCAAAGACACGGCCACGTTGATGATTTTCTGTCTGCTCGTTCAGCCAGCTTTCCAGCACGATGAACTGAGTCACCATGGCAATGCCTGCCACAAAGCGCAAGGCCAGCCACAATGGCAGGACGTCGATCAGGGCTTGTATCAGTATCGTCACAGTGACGACGGCGGCCATGGCGACAAACGCCCTGATATGACCGACCCGGATGATCAGCTTATGACCGACCCTGGCGCCAAACACCAGGCCCAGGTAATACGCCGCAATGACCGCACCTACCCACACTTCTGAAACCGAAGCTGCGGTCAGACGCAAGCCCAGGTAGGTGTTGAAGAGCCCCGACCCGACCAGCAATAGCAGCGTGGCCAGGAACAGAGAGGAAAACGCCCCAATTGCAGTCACCATGACAAACTGGACCCAGGAATGACAAGCGGCGCGTCCGGTGACGCGCCTGAAAAATCAAGGGTTTCTTAAGGACCATCAGAAGGTCCTGAACCCCGTTTACAGCTGGCTCAGCAAACTGCGTGCATCCGACACCTCAAACTTGCCGGGCTGTTCGACATTGAGTTGCTCGACCACGCCATCGCGCAGCAGCACCGAAAAACGCTGGGCCCGAACGCCCATGCCACGTGACGTGAGGTCCATTTCCAGACCCAGCTTGCGGACCCATTCGCCGCTACCATCGGCAAGCATGCGTATGCGACCGTCCACATTCAGGTCACGGCCCCAGGCGCCCATGACGAAAGCGTCGTTGACCGCTACGCACCAGACCTCATCCACCCCTTTATCGCGCAGGGCATCGCCGTTTTCTATGAAACCAGGCAGGTGCTTTTCCGAGCATGTCGGAGTGAAGGCGCCGGGCACAGCAAATACGGCAATTGTCTTCCCTTTGGCCATTTCTGACACCTGGAAAGCGTTGGGGCCCACCGCGCAAGTGCCAGTGGGCTCGTCATAGTATTCGTACAGCGTACCGTCGGAAATGCGTTCGCCGATCTTGATGGACATGGATATCCCCCTTTGGTGAAAAAACGTCTGAAAGCACTAATGATACGGCCAAAGACAGTTGAGGGATGAACAAAGCTGCCTAGGCGAGCGCAGATGATGTAGTGCAGCCGCTTGCGGCAAGTCGTGCAGCGTTGCCAGCTGGCGCCGCGCACATGGCGAAACGAGGGGAAAAACAGCCCCACCGAAATGGGCGTCAGGGCAGGCGCGGGAGCGCTGCCCTGTAGAGCACGGCTGATCAGCCGGTTTCTTTGACCCTGTAGACCAGGGTTGCCGTCTTGGCGAGGCCGAGCACCTTGACGGTGACACTGCCCAGCAAC
>JBAYOJ010000127.1:0-7223 GCA_041678385.1 Burkholderiaceae bacterium
AGCCAGCGCGCCTCGTAAGGCACGCGGCAGAGCATCCATAACAAGGGCACGGCCAGCGCCGCCCTGAGCGGTTGGTCAAGATCCCCGAAATCGTTGCCCAGCCAGGCCGTGGAGGCCAGTGCTACCAGGAAGTAGGCAAGTAGTGACCAGGCCAGCATCCGGTCTTCGAACGACATGGCTACCGACTGGCGGTAGGGCCGGCAGGAAGGTGCGCTGGCGCACCAGAAGGACAATACCAGCAGCAGGCCGGCGCCATAGGAATAGCCCGAGGGCAGGGCAAACATCAGCCCGAAGATCATGCCCACGCCGGTGCTGCACAGCAGCGGCAGGCGGTCGGCAGCCGACGGCAGCGGAGCGGGCGTAGGGGGCGCAAGCATGACGAGCCGCCGTGTTGCCGGTCAGTCGAACATGTCGGCCTGCAAGAAGGCAGCGCCCTGCATGTCTTTGCCTGACAGCACGGGTTCGCCCTGCATGGGCCAGTCGATGGCCAGCCTGGGGTCGTTCCAGATCACGCAGCGTTCGTGCTCGGGGGCGTAGTAGTCGGTCGTTTTGTAAAGGAATTCGGCCTCGTCGCTCAACACCACGAAACCATGGCCAAAGCCTTCGGGTACCCACAATTGTTTTTTATTGTCAGCGCTCAGCACCGCACCCACCCATTGCCCGAAAGTCGGTGAACTGCGGCGCAGGTCGACCGCCACATCAAAGACTTCGCCCACCACCACCCGCACCAGCTTGCCCTGGGGCTGCTTGATCTGATAGTGCAGCCCGCGCAGCACATTGCGGCCGGATCGTGAATGGTTGTCCTGCACAAAACCGACAGGGCGGCCCACCGCAGCTTCGAACTGCTTCTGGTTGAAGCTCTCGAAAAAGAACCCACGGTCGTCACCGAAAACCTTGGGTTCGAACAGAATGACTTCAGGGATGGCCAGAGGGGTGGCGTTCATGCAAAAACTCCTTGTGCCGCGTTGTCAGGCAATGTGTTCTGTCAGGATACGCATCAGATACTGGCCGTAACCGTTCTTCAGCAGCGGCTGCGCCAGGCGTTCGATCTGCGCGGCGTCTATCCACCCGCGACGGTAGGCGATTTCCTCTGGACAGGCCACCTTCAGGCCCTGGCGGTGTTCCAGCGTGGCAATGAACTGGCTGGCCTGCAGCAGGGATTCATGGGTGCCGGTATCCAGCCAGGCATACCCCCGGCCCATGATTTCCACGTTCAGCTGGCCTTGTTCCAGATACAGCCGGTTCAGGTCGGTGATTTCCAGTTCGCCGCGCGGCGACGGCTTCAGGTTGCGCGCCATGTCGACCACCTGATTGTCGTAGAAATACAGGCCTGTGACCGCATAGCTGGATTTCGGCTGCGCCGGCTTTTCTTCCAGGGACAGCACCTTGCCGCTGGCATCGAATTCAGCTACCCCATAGCGTTCCGGGTCGTGCACATGATAGGCGAACACACTGGCGCCTTCACCGCGGGCGCTGGCGCTGCCCAGCAATTTGTCGAAGTCGTGGCCGTAATAGATATTGTCGCCCAGCACCAGGGTGGAAGGGTCGTTGCCGACGAAGTCGGCGCCAATGACAAAGGCTTGCGCCAAGCCATCTGGTGAGGGCTGTATGGCGTATTGCAGATTCAGGCCCCACTGGCTGCCATCGCCCAGCAGCTGCTCAAAGCGCGGCGTGTCCTGGGGCGTGGAAATCAGCAGAATGTCGCGTATGCCCGCCAGCATCAATGTACACAGCGGGTAGTACACCATGGGCTTGTCGTAAACCGGCAGCAATTGCTTGCTGATGGAAAGCGTGGCCGGGTGCAGCCGCGTGCCGGAGCCCCCGGCCAGAATAATGCCTTTGCGTGTGGTCATGGTCTTGCGTATATCTATCTTTGAAGGATTTCGGACAGCATGCGGTCGACGCCCGCCTGCCAGTCAGGCAAATGCAGGCCGAAGGCCGAGCGCAGCTTATGCGTGTTCAGCCGGGAATTGGCCGGGCGCTGCGCCGGGGTAGGGAAGGCGCAGGTGGGCACGGCCTGAATGGCGTCGTCGGATACTTTCAAAGGCAGGCCAGCCGCGCGGGCCTGCGCAATGACATGGCTGGCATAGCCGTGCCACGTGGTTACACCGGCAGGTGCGGCGTGGTAAGTGCCGGCCAGTTCGGGCTGCTGCAGGGCTGCCCGCAGCGCGTGGGCGCTGATGTCGGCCAGCAGCTCGGCCCCGGTGGGCGCGCCATACTGGTCGTCGATGACTTTCAGCGCATCGCGTTCCTGCGCCAGCTTGAGCATGGTCTTGGCGAAGTTGCCGCCGCGCGCTGCATACACCCACGATGTGCGGAAAATCAAATGCCGCCCGCCCGCTGCCCGGATGTTTTCTTCGCCCGCCAGTTTGCTGCGGCCGTATTCATTCAGGGGGGCGGTGGCGTCGCCTTCGCGCCAGGGGGTCGCGCCGCCGCCGTCAAAGACGTAATCAGTGGAATAATGCACCAGCCAGGCGCCCAGGCCGGCTGCCGCTTCCGCCAGCACACCGGGGGTGATGGCATTCACTGCCATGGCGTTCTGGGTGTCGGTCTCGGCCTTGTCGACAGCCGTGTAGGCAGCCGCGTTCACAATGACATCGGGCGCCAGGGCGCGCACCGTCGCCGCAACATCGGAAGGCCGGGTGAAATCGGCGCAGGGCTGGTCGTTAGTGCCCAGCGCGATAAGCTCGCCCAGCGGCGCCAGGCTGCGCTGCAGTTCCCAGCCAAGCTGGCCGCCCTTGCCAAACAGGAGAATCCTCATACGGTATCCGGGTGTGGGGTACAGGTGCCGGTGGGCGATAAGCCCTGCTGCTTGCGGCAAACTGGGTATTGTAACATTGGCCCTTTATTCATCCGACACAATTTACCCGTGTGCTGGTCCCCGCCCCTTGTCGGGCGTGGGCGTATCGGCGCGTATCCGTCATAATTGCCATAGTGGGCTTGAGCCCGACCGCAGCCCAGCCGCCTTCCAGGCGCGCCTACCGACCATGAAGCCGCAGACGCACTATATCCCCACCGCCGCCGAACGCTACCCCCTTGCCTTGCTGGCTGGCCTGATGGATTTCATGCTGATCGTCGCTGGCAGTTATGTGGCGCACTGGCTGCGCTTCAACGACTGGTTCATGCTCGACCATTACCTGGTGGCCACCCTGGTGCTGGCCGTCGTGCTGGTGGTCAGCCAGTTGATGCTGGGCACCTACCTTTCCTGGCGGGGCCGCCACTTGTGGGGGCAGCTGGGGCGCATGTTCGTCGGGTGGCTGCTGGCGCTGGCCGTGGTGGCCAGCATTGCCGTACTGCTCAAGGTGGCCGAAAACTATTCCCGCATCTGGTTGGTCAGCACCTTGGGCGTGACCCTGGCTTTTGTGACCGTGTTCCGCGTGTCGGCCTTCCTGTTCCTGCGCCACCTGCGCCTGCACGGCCGCAACCTCAAGCAGGTGCTGGTGGTCGAAATGGCCGGCGCCGCTGCCCCCTTGCGCAACATTACCGACGACCTGCCTGAACAAGGCTACAAGGTGGCCTGTTTTCTGACCCTGGGCCACGATGAGGAATGGTACGAAGAATTGCGCCGGCAGGTGGCCGCCTGCGGGGTGCATGAAGTCTGGCTGTGCCTGCCGCTCAACCAGGGCGAAGCCATCAAATGCGTCATGTATGCCCTGCGCCACCAGACTGTCGACGTTCGCTACCTGCCAGATTTGGGCGACCTGCCCCTGCTCAATCACCGCATCAGCAGTATTGGTGGGCTGTATGCCTTGGATATTTCCCGCAGCCCCATGGAAGGCCCGGCCCGTGTCGTCAAGCGGCTCGAAGACCTGGTGCTGGGTACCCTGATCACCATTCTGATGCTGCCCGTGTGCGCCGCCATTGCCATTGCCATCAAGGCAAGCTCCAAAGGCCCGGTCATCTTCAAGCAGTACCGTATGGGCATCAACGGCCGTCGCTTCAAGGTGTACAAATTCCGTTCTATGGAAGTACACGAAGAAGGCTCGGGCCAGCTCACCCAGGCTCACTTTGGCGACCCGCGCATCACCCGCCTGGGCGCCTTCCTGCGCCGCACCAGCCTGGACGAACTGCCGCAGTTCTACAACGTGCTGCAGGGCCGCATGTCCATCGTCGGGCCGCGCCCGCATGCGCTGGCCCACAACGAACACTATAAGGATATGGTCGAATCCTATATGCAGCGCCACAAGGTCAAGCCTGGTATCACCGGCTGGGCCCAGGTCAACGGTTTCCGGGGCGAAACCGACACCCTCGACAAAATGGAAAAGCGCGTGCAGCACGACCTCTGGTACATCGACAACTGGTCACTGTGGCTCGACCTCAAGATTATTGCGCTCACCATCTGGAAGGGCTTCCTCAATGCCCAACCCTGAGCGCCCGTCGTACGGCCCGCTGAAGCCCCACGGCCCCGCCCAGCGTCACGCCTCGCCCGGTGCAGCGCCGCCCCAGGGCGAGCCGCACGCGCCCCTGAACGTATTGGTGGTGGTCCCCGTTTACAACGGTGGCCCGCTTTGGCATGAAGCGGCCCGTGCGCTGGCCCGCGCCCAGGCTTTCAGCCGCCATCACGTGCGGGTAGAAGTCGTGGATTCTTCCTCCCGCGACGAATCGGCTGCCGTTGCCCGCGAACACGGCTTCCCGGTACGCAGCATTGCCAGCCGGGATTTCGACCACGGGGGAACGCGCAACGCGGCCGTGCTGAACCAAGCCGCTGATATCTATGTCTTCCTGACCCAGGACGCCGTGCTTGACCACCCCGCTGCTCTGGACGGCCTGTTGGCCGCTTTCCAGGATCCGGATGTCGCCGTGGCCTACGGCCGACAACTGCCGCATCGGGATGCCAACCCCATCGCCGCCCACGCCCGGGCCTTCAACTACGGCGCGCACAGCCGCGTGGTCGGGCTGCGCGACCGCAGCCGTCTGGGCATCAAAACGGTTTTTGTTTCAAATTCGTTTGCCGCCTATCGCGCGCCCGTCTTCCAGGCGCTGGGCGGCTTCCCCGAACGCGTCATCCTCAGTGAAGACATGTATCTGGCGGCGCGCGCTGTCTTGGATGGTTGCAAGGTCGCCTATGTATCGGAAGCCTGCGTCAGGCATTCCCACAATTACAGCCCGCTGGAAGAATTCCGCCGCTACTTCGACATCGGTGTCTTCCAGGCCGACCATGGCTGGATAGGCGAAGAATTCGGCGCCGCCGAAGGCGAAGGCCTGCGCTTCGTCAAATCGGAAGCCCGCCACCTGCTGGCCCAGGCCCCCCTATGGCTACCCCGCGCCTGCCTGCACAACGCCCTGAAAATACTCGGCTACCGCCTGGGTCACCACTACAACCACCTCCCCACCACCTGGCGCCAGCACCTCAGCATGCAACCAAGGTACTGGCGATAGTTAAATAGGGGTCAGACCACGTTTTTCAAAGAAAAACGTGGTCTGACCCCTATTTAACGCGGCTGACCCCTATTTATCTATTCATCGACGCACTTGCGGCTTTGGCTAAAATGCCCCATTCTCCATTTTGGCTGGCGTTTGCCCGCCTGCTGCAAGGAAACACATGCCGTACCCGGATACCCCGCTTTTTCGTTCGCGCTCACTGACCGCAGCGGCCCTGGCCGTTCTTGGCGTCGTGGCGCTGGCGGGGCAGGTGGGGGCGGCCACCGCTTTCCCAGAGGCCACGCCGGCCGAAATGGCGGCCAATGGCGCATTCCCGGTGGGTGGCAAGGGCGAAAACGCCCCCGGGCCGAACAACAAAGCCGCTAAAACCACTGTCGTGGCCCAGCCGCGCGCCAAAGCGCCGCCCGACCCCAAAGCCAAGTCAGCTACCCACACAGCCCCCGCTTCCGCCCTGCAACCGGGCTGGAATCTATCCACCCTGCAAGACCTCAACACAGCGTCCGCCGAAGGCGTGCTCGACCTGGCCCATGCCTGGCGCCTGACCGTGCTGCACGACCCCAACTACCATGCCGCCGTCAGCGCCCGGGGGGCTGCACAAACCGAAAAACGCCAGGGCCGCGCCGCGTTGTTGCCACAAGTGTCCGCTGGCTATTCGCGCAACCGCATCACCGGCGACCAGACCCAGTACGACGTGCTGGGCCAGGGCCATATGTTCGAGCTGGACTACGATTCCACCAACACCTATATACAGTTGCAGCAGCCCATCATCAATTACGGGCGCTATGCCGACTACCGCCGGGGTGTCGCCCGCGCCGACCTGGGCGATGCCGAATTCCGCGCCCGCGAACAGGCCACGGCGCAGATGCTCTCGCAGGTCTACCTGCAGGCGCTGCGCGCCGACACCGAATGGCAACTGGCCGAACAACTGGCGGGTTCCCTGGAAAAGCAGGCCACCGCCCAAGACCGCCTGTTCGAAGCCAACGAAGGCGACCGCATCGACGCCCAGGAAACCCGCGCCCGCCTCGCCCTGGCCCGTTCCGAAGTCATCCGTGCCCGCGACGCCCGCGAGGTCGCCCTGCGTGAACTGGCTGCCATGACCGGCGGCGCCGACGGCCCCCTGGCCAACCTGCGGGCCCAGGCGGCACCCCCCGTCTTGTATCCGGCCAGCCTGGACGAATGGCGGGCCCGCGTCAGCCAGGCCAACCCCGCCGTGCAAATGGCCCGCGAATCCGTCCGCGTGGCCGAAGCCGAACTGCAGCGCGCCACCGGCCGCTACCTGCCCACGCTGGACCTGGTAGTTGGCTACGCCAAGGCCGACAGCGAAAACCTGTCCAGCCTCAGCCAGCGCACCAACACCTGGAGCGCCGGCCTGCACGCCAGCATCCCGCTTTTCAGCGGCGGCTACGACACTGCCAACCGCGCCCGCGCTAGCGCAGAACTGGAACAGGCCCGCGAAGAACTGCGCGCCGCCCAGGAAGCCGCCGACGCCGAGGCCGTGCGCCAGTACACCGCCGTAGTGGGTGGCGCCGACCGCATCCGCGCCCTGCGGGCGGCGGTTGAATCCTCAGAACAAAGCCTGGAAGCCGCCCAGGCCTCTTATCAATATGGCGTCCACAGCAACGTCGACGTCCTGCGCAGCCAGGATCGCCTTTACGAAGCCCGGCTCGCACTTGCCGATGCCCGCCTTTCCGCCCTGGAAGCCCTTACCGCCTTGTGGGCGGCTGCGGGCGAACTGAATGAAAATCGTTTCCAGGAAGTAACAAGCAGCCATCTGGACTGAAGCCCGCACCCGGCTTTACCCTAGCTTACGTTGTTAATAAGCAACTTTAAGTTGAGTAGAG
>JBAYOJ010000128.1:0-7217 GCA_041678385.1 Burkholderiaceae bacterium
CGAGCGCCTCTTTGTGATTTTAAGGCTGTCCGGGTGGCCCGTAGCTTACATTGACGCTGCCCTTGATGAAGAGCGGCGGCTTGCTGCCGCGCCATGCGGTGACGCGGTGAACCAGCAACATGGGCTGGCCAGCGTCCAGACCATTGAAGGCATGGGTATTGATGGAACGCCCGGTGATGTCGATGCAGCGTTCGGTGCCGTTCCAGCATAGCGAGGTGTGTACGTCGGCCTGCCCCGCATAGTCGCGGTGAGCGTAGGCGTGGGTGATGACCGAGCCGGGGGGCACCAAGGAAGGCGTGGGCTGATAGCTCACTGTCGCCACTTGCTGCAGGCTGTGCAGGCCGGTGCTGACGCGTGATTGCGTCCAGGCGTGGCTGCCGGCAGCGTAGACCAGGTCAATGTGCGTGGCGGCGGCAAATACCGTCAACGCAGCTATGGCAAGCCGCCGGGCCGTGAGCGCTCCGGGTTCCGGTCGCGCTGCTTGTGCCGACACCCGGCTTCCTGGGCGATAACCGGCCACCGTGCGTGTCAGCAGGGCGGCGTTCAGTCGCGCCGCCACTGTACGTCGGACGTGCCGGCGGCGCGATTCAGGGCGCGGGCCAGCACAAAGCACAGATCGGAAAGGCGGTTGAGGTAGTGGCGCGCATGCCCTGTGGCCGGTGCCTGGCCCGCATCGGCGTCGCGGCGTTCCATAGCGACTACCGACCGTTCGGCGCGCCGGCATGTGCTGCGTGCCATGTGAGCCACGGCGGCCGCTTTGCAGCCGCCGGGAAGGATGAATTCTTCCAGTTTGCCGAGTCCGGCGTTGTATTCGGCAATGGCCGCATCCAAGCCAGCTACGTGTTCGGCCTGCACGGCGACATGGCCGGGGATGCACAGCTCTGCCCCAAGGTCGAAGAGCTGATTCTGGATGCGCCCGATCAGGGCGTCGATATTGTCTGGCAGGTCTTCAGTGCGCAGCAGGCCCAGCACAGTGTTGAGTTCGTCGACATCGCCCAGCGCGGCAATACGGGCGTCGTCTTTAGGGACGCGGGTGCCGTCGCCCAGGCCTGTAGTGCCATTGTCGCCGCCGCGAGTAGTGATAACAGAAAGTCGTGTGGCCATGTTGTTGTGTGCTCCTTTGAGGTTCAGGCGGCAAGATGCCGCAGGGCATCGCCAGTCACCCGTACGATACGCCATTCTTCCAGTACTTCGGCGCCCTGATGCCGGTAGAAATCGATTGCGTTCTGATTCCAGTCCAGCACCACCCATTCGAAGCGCCCGCATTCCTGTTCCAGAGCAATGCGTGCAAGTTCTTTGAGAAATTGACGACCCACACCACGACGGCGGTGGCCTGGCTGGACGTAAAGATCTTCCAGATAAAGCCCGCGTCTGTCTAGGAAACTGGAGTAATTATGGAACCAGATGGCGTAGGCGACCAGGGTATCGGGCGCCTCCGCGGGGAGCCCCACCAGGCAGTGAGCTGCCGGGGTGGGGCTGCAAAGGCTGTTGGCAAGGCTGGCGTGAGTGGCCCGGAAGGTGTCGGTCAGACCCTCGAATTCGGCCATTTCTCGCATCAGGGCCAGAAGGGCAGGGATGTCGGCCAGCGTGACGGGCCGCAGTTGGTAGGGGGGATGAGAAAGAGTCAAGCCGGTGGTTCTCGAATCGCGGTATGCTAGGATCCTCTGATCAAGCCCCCGCGCCGCGTGCATCTGCGGAATCGGGCGATCTGCTTCCCGCTCGACTTGATCAGAGGATCCCTAGAAACGTGTCCCCGGGAGTGTATCGCATGTTCAGTTCATCAAGCGTTCGGCTGGCGGCCGCCGTCGCCCTGGCAGCAAGTGCATGTTATTCAACTGCGGCCCTGGCTCAGGAAGGCAGCGGTTCTGGCGAAATACGCCGTATCGATGCCGCCGCCGGCAAGGTCACGATCAAGCACGGGCCGATCTCTGCTCTTGATCTTCCCGCCATCACCCTGGTCTATATGATTGAAGTCGACCTGCTCGCCGACCTGCAGCCCGGCGACAAGGTCAAGTTTACTGCCCGTCGCGTCAACGGGCAGTATGTCGTGGTGTCCATCTCGAAATAGCGGCCGGCTGGCGCTTACAACACGTACCTTGCAAGGTCTTCGCTGGCGGCTGTTTCCTTCAGCTTGTCTTCCACGTAGGCGGCGTCGATGGTCACGGTATGGCCGTCGTGCGCCGTTGCATCGAAGGCCAGGTCTTCAAGCAGTTTTTCCATGACGGTGTACAGGCGCCGCGCCCCTATGTTCTCGGTACGCTCGTTGACCGAATAGGCCAGTTCGGCCAGGCGCCGGATACCTTCAGGCGTGAAATCCAGTATCACCTCTTCTGTCGCAAGCAGCGCGTGGTACTGCTTGGTCAGCGACGCGTCGGTTTCGCACAGGATGCGGACGAAGTCGTCGGCGGTCAGCGAGTCGAGTTCAACACGGATCGGAAAACGGCCCTGCAGCTCAGGGATGAGGTCGGATGGCCGTGACAGGTGGAAGGCGCCCGAGGCGATGAACAGGATGTGATCGGTACGCACCACGCCATACTTGGTGTTTACTGTGGTGCCTTCGACCAGGGGTAACAGGTCGCGCTGCACGCCCTGCCGGGATACGTCGCCGCCACCATGTTCCTGGCGCGTGGCGATCTTGTCGATTTCGTCCAGGAAGACGATGCCGTTCTGTTCGGCATTGGATATGGCGTCCGCGCGCAATTCTTCTTCATTGACGCGCTTGGAGGCCTCTTCTTCGGTCAGCAGGCGGAAGGCTTCCTTGACGGACATCTTGCGTTGTTTTTTCTTGTCGCGGCCCAGGCCGGCAAACATGCCACGCAGCTGTTCGGTCATTTCTTCCATGCCGGGCGGCGCCATGATTTCCATCTGGGGCATGGTTTGCGCCACCTCGATCTCGACCTGCATGTCGTCGATCTTGCCTTCACGCAGCCGCTTGCGAAACACCTGACGCGCACTGTTTTCTTCGCGTTCGGGCTCGCCCTGGGCGTTGCGCGGCGGGGGGATAAGGACGTCAAGGATACGGTCTTCGGCAGCGTCTTCGGCCAAAGTGCGGACGCGGCGCATGGCCACTTCGCGCGTCAGCTTGACGGAGGCATCGACCAGATCGCGGATAATGGTTTCCACGTCGCGACCGACATAGCCGACCTCGGTGAACTTGGTGGCTTCGACCTTGATAAAAGGGGCGTTGGCCAGCTTGGCCAGGCGCCGGGCGATTTCTGTCTTACCAACCCCGGTAGGGCCTATCATCAGAATGTTCTTGGGAACGATTTCGTGGCGGAGGGGTTCGGGGACCTGCTGGCGGCGCCAGCGGTTGCGCAAGGCGACAGCAACAGAGCGTTTGGCGCGGTTTTGCCCGACGATGTGCTTGTCGAGTTCGGAGACGATTTCCCCGGGAGTCATATTGATGGCGGACATGGTAGGCAGTATAGGCAGTGCGTAAAACCCGTAAGGAATCTACAGGGTTTCGACGACATGGTTCTGATTGGTGTAAATGCAGAGATCGCCGGCGATGGTCAGCGACTTGCGCACGATATCTTCGGGGGTGAACTCGGTGTTCTGCACCAGGGCCAGCGCGGCTGACTGGGCGTAGGCACCCCCCGAGCCGATGGCGGCAATGCCGTTTTCGGGTTCAAGCACGTCGCCATTGCCGGTCAGCACCAGGGTGTGTTCCTTGTCGGCCACGATCAGCATGGCTTCGAGGCGGCGCAGCACACGGTCGGTGCGCCAGTCTTTGGTGAGTTCCACTGCGGCGCGCATCAGATTGCCTTGATGCTTTTCCAGCTTGGCCTCAAAACGTTCCTGCAGGGTGAAGGCGTCGGCTGTGGCGCCTGCAAAGCCGGCAAGTATGCGGTCTTGATAAAGGCGGCGGATCTTGCGCGCTGTGCCCTTGATGACGATATTGCCTAGCGTTACCTGGCCGTCGCCACCCAGGGCGACCTGGTCGCCGCGGCGAACGCACAGTATGGTGGTTGCGTGAAATTGTTCCATGGAGTCTTCCTGTTGAAGCCTACACATGGGGCCGAACCTATTGTTTTCAAGACGGGCCAGGCGCAGCAAAAGCCCGGTGAGGGCCGCTGTGCGCCTGTCAGGGTTCGGCAGGCAGATGCCGGCTCAGTCGCCGTAGAGTTTCTGACGCATTTCGCGCCTTTCCTGGGCTTCGAGCGACAGCGTGGCGGTGGGCCGGGCCAACAGCCGGGCAATACCGATGGGTTCGCCGGTTTCTTCGCACCAGCCGTATTCGCCGGAGTCTATACTGGTGATGGCCTGCTGCACTTTCTTGAGCAGCTTGCGTTCGCGGTCGCGGGTGCGCAATTCGAGAGCGTGTTCTTCCTCGATTGTTGCTCGGTCTGCCGGATCGGGCACGAACTGTGTTTCGCGCAGGTTTTCGGTTGTGGCACCTGCATTGTTGAGGATTTCCTGCTCGAGCTCTTTCAGACGATTACGGAAAAATGCGAGCTGGACGTCGTTCATGTAGTCGGATTCCGGCATGGCCAGGAGCTGTTCTTCCGTGGGCAGTTGTGCCGGAGTCATGACATTGGCTGTTTTGCTTACCATGGTGCATCCTCTTTCTTCTAGTGTTCGCCCGGAGAGCCGCGCGCCGCACATTGTGCACGCGCCCTGAGCGTCAGACGAGACATTGTTCCAGACCCCGCGTAAATATATCCTGGGGCAGTTTACGGCCTATGAATACCATTTTGGTAGCAGGCTTTTCACCCGAAAGCCACGGTTTCCCGGGTTCGGCGCCCATCATCATGTGCACGCCCTGGAACAGCATGCGGCGATTGATGCCTTTCAGGTACAGAATACCCTTATAGCGCAAAAGATCGGGCCCGTAGACCTGAACGATGCCGCCCAGGAATTCTTCCAGGCGTTCGGGGTCGAAAGCCCGTTGCGAGCGGAACACGAAGGCGCCGATGTCGTCCTGGTGGGCGTGGTGATGATGGTGGGCGTGATCGTGATCATGGTGGCCGCAATGTTCCCCGCAATCACCGTCATGATCATGAGGGTGATGGGCGTGGGCGGCGTCCGGAAGCTCGTTGGCGAGGAATTCCGGGTCAATATCCAGTATGGTGTTCAGGTTGAAGCCACTGATATCCAGCAGTGATTTCAGGTCGGCGTCGCCAAAGTGGACCGGGGTGATCGAAGCGCGCGGGTTGATGCGCAGCAGACGCGCACGCAGGGCCTGGTATTCGTCTTCCGAGACCAGGTCTTTCTTGGATACCAGAATGCGGTCGGCAAACCCGATCTGCCTCTGCGATTCTTCCTGGTGATCGAGGGTATCCATGCCGTGTTTGGCGTCAACCACGGTGATGACGGCATCAAGCCGATAGTAATCGGCGATTTCGTCATCCATGAAGAAGGTCTGGCAGACAGGGCCGGGGTTGGCCATGCCGGTGGTCTCGATGATGACCCGTTCGAAATTGAGTTCGCCCGCCTGGCGGCGTTCGCGCAGTTCGTTCAGGGTGCGCATGAGATCACCCCGCACGGTGCAGCAGACGCAGCCATTGCTGAGTTCGACGATTTCTTCGCTGGTGTCCTGCACCAGTAGCTCGTTGTCGATGTTTTCCGGCCCGAACTCGTTCTCGATCACGGCAATGCGCTTGCCGTGAAATTCAGTGAGTATGCGCTTGAGCAAGGTGGTCTTGCCCGCACCCAGGAAACCGGTAAGTACGGTAACGGGCACCATTTTATCGATGCGCTTGGGTTCTTTGCGTGTGGCGGGGCTCATCCTGGCTCTCTCGTTCCCGATGCAATACCGGGCAAAAATTCAGTCTGCGATTACAGCACAGCAGGCGGCTTAGGGCAAACATCCCCCTGGCCTGTGTTACAGCTACGACAAAGCGCACGTAATTCGGTCTCGTGATCAGATAGCCGGAAGCCGGCCTGAGCAACCTTATCGGCCAGGCGCCGGCTCAGGGCAGGGTCGCTCAGTTCGGCGACGGCGCCGCAGCGAGTGCAGACCACCAGCAGGTCGTGCGGTTCACCGCCTGCATCATGGCATGCCGCCCAGGCATTGATGGCGTCCAGGCGATGCACCAGCCCTTCTTCAACCAGGAAATCAAGCGCGCGATACACCGTGGGCGGGGCGGCGCCCTGCTGTACATCACGTATCAGTTCTAGCAATTCGTATGCCTTCACGCTGCGGTTCTGCTGCAGCAGGATCTCAAGCACCTTGCGCCGGATGGGGGTCAGGCGCTTGCCGCGCGTTTCGCATAACGCCTGCGCGGTGTTGAGTCGGGCAGCGACCGGGTCCGCCCCGGAGCTTGATCGGGCGTTCATGGCAACACCGTTGGATATTCCTGGACAGTACATGTTATAACATAACAATAAATTCCAACGATCACCCAAAATGATAGCCATCCCGCCCAGCGTCTCGGCGCGCGCATCCCGTCGGCGCAGTTCACTGTTGCTTGCTTCCTGTCTGTCCAGAGCCGCGGTAGTGTCGGCTGCCATAGCCGTGATATGGCTGGCGACGGGCTGGGCCATGGGGTGGTGGTAAATGGCGGCGTTGTCCATGCCGGAACAGCACGGCCACAGGCAGGTTCCTGCCATTCAGCTTGATGAGCTGTGCCTGGGTTGGCGCGACAAGATGGCGGTGCGCGATCTCACCGGCCAATTCTGTAAGGGGTCGCTGACGGCCATTGTGGGGCCCAACGGCGCTGGTAAGTCTACGCTGCTGCGAGGCATCATGGGGCTGGTCAGCCCATTGGCGGGCCGCATTCGTCTGGCCGGGCGCTCCGGCCATGATCTGGCCTTCATGCCACAGCAGGGCGATTTCGATCGCAGCTTTCCAATCTCTACACGTGACTTTGTTGCCATGGGTGCGTGGCGGCGGGTGGGGGCCTGGCGCGCCTTCGGTGCTCAAGAACATGACCGGCTGGAAGCCGCCCTGCAGGCCGTAGGCCTGGGCGATTTTGGGCGTCGCCCCCTGGCGACACTTTCGGGAGGCCAGCTTCAGCGTGCGATGTTTGCGCGCTTGATGCTGCATGACGCTGCGGTTTTCATGCTTGATGAGCCCTTCGCCGCAGTGGACCGTGCCACCACCGACGACCTGATGGCCTTGCTGACCGAATGGAATGCGCATGACAAGACTGTGATCGTGGTCTTGCATGACCTTGATCTGGTGCGTCGGCATTTTCCCCAGACCCTGTTGCTGGCCGGGCAAGCTGTGGCCTGGGGGGCAACAGACGACGTGCTGACACCTGAGAATCTGCATA
>JBAYOJ010000129.1:0-7198 GCA_041678385.1 Burkholderiaceae bacterium
CAACACGACAAAAAGTACCAACGCTGTGGCTGGCACGGGTAGCAGGCTGAGTGCCGATACCACGCCGGCCGCTTTTAAACAGCGCTTGCCCAGCGCCTGCACCATGCCGGCTGCAAGCAGCGGCAGGGCAATCAGCCAGACAAAGGCATGTAGAAACGGCCCTGTCTTAATCAACCGGGCCGCGTCCGCGCCCAGTATCAGGCTCAGATACAGAGGGAGCAGCAATATCTGCAGCACCAACAGCACAGGGGTCATCGCAAGCAACAGCCGCGCGTTGCCACCACCCAAATGAGTGAAGGTAATGACGTAGTCTATACAGGGAGCCAAGAGCACAATCAGGACGGCTAGCCGAAGCATGGGATCAGGCGGCAGGAACTGCAACAAACCTGCCGTGATCAGTGGCAGCACGACGAAGTTGCTGATGAACAGCGCGGCCATCATTTTGGTGTTACGCACGGCTGCGCCGATTTCCGCAAGAGGAACCTGCAGGAAAGTGGCAAACAGCATCAGCGCAAGGGCAGGATTGATGGCGGCTTCAAGCGCATGGGTGCCAGAGATAAAAGTGCCTGAAAGCGCCCCAAGAGCCATTGCTGTGAAGTAAATCCACACCTGGCGGGTTTCCAGGGTTGCTTTGAAACCTGAAAAGGTCGGCATTTCAGAACGCCCCGTGCAATATTGAGCCCCCGACCGCGCTGGCAATTACGACCAACCAGGGCGGTAGCTTCCAGAATATCAGCGCTATCAAGGCGATAAGCGCTAAACCAAAGTCTTGTGGCGTGTGAATCGCGTTCGTCCATACTGGGTCGTAAAGGGCAGCAAGCAGCAGCCCGACCACCGCCGCGTTGATGCCGCAGAGCGCCGCTTGGGCATGGCTGTTGTGACGCAAGCGCTCCCACAGCGGCAATACGCCCCCCACCAGCAAGAAGGAGGGCGCGAAGATCGCCAGCAAACAGATTATGCCGCCGCCCCAAGCAGTGGGTGCCTGGTTCATGGATGCGCCCAGAAATGCGGCAAAGGTGAACAGGGGGCCGGGGACAGCCTGCGCAGCACCGTAACCGGCCAGAAATGCATCATTGCTGACCCAGCCAGTTGGCACGACTTCAGCTTGCAGCAGCGGCAACACGACATGCCCTCCCCCAAAAACCAGCGAACCCGCCCGGTAGAAGGCATCCAGCAACAATAGCGTCTGGGCCGGAAATGCCGCTGCCAGCAACGGCAAGCCCACGAGCAGCGCAAAGAACAGTGCCAGCCATACCAGACCGGTACGGCGGCTCATGGCAATGGGCAATGCGTCATGCGTGAGCTCCGGTTGAGGCCTGAACAACAACAAGCCCGTGAGCGCTGCAAGGGCGATGACCCCCAAAGGCGCCCAAGTGGACGGCATCAGTAGCACAAAGCACGCAGACACGGCCATGATGGTAATGCGCGGCGTATCTGAACATAGACTGCGTGCCATCCCCCATACCGCCTGTGCGACCACTGCCACTGCTACGACCTTCAGTCCGTGCAAGGCACCGGGCGGCATTGCGTCACCGTGACTGCTGATGCCGTACGCAAACAGGATCAGCGCGATCGCCGATGGCAGTGTGAAACCCGCCCATGCGGCCATGGCGCCGGCATAGCCGGATCGAGCCAAGCCGAGGGCGATACCGACCTGACTGCTTGTAGGGCCGGGTAGAAATTGGCAGAGGGCGACTAAATCTGCGTAGCCGCGTTCGGTCATCCACTGCCGCCGCGATACAAACTCATGGCGGAAATAGCCCAGGTGCGCAATCGGGCCACCGAATGAGGTCAGGCCCAGTCGTAAAAAAATCAGAAATACAGACCACGGGCTGCAGTCAGTCTTGATGGTGCTGCTCATGGTCGCATCCTGGTCTGGGGGTGTGTCCGTCATATTGGTGAGAATGATAATGGTAGGGGTACATTGTGGCAGTTCGTCGCGGACATCACGCAAGACACGGTTCGTTGTCCTGGTAGACGGGCGCACAGGCCTGGCATTTCGTATGATGCATTCTGGATCCCTTTTCAGTCACCGCCACCCATCAAGGATGCAGGCCATGAATGACCTCACTTCGCTTTCCAGAGAGCTGCTCACGCAACTGGAAGGTGCGCCCATGCAGCAGCTGTCGAAGCAGCTCAACACCGACACGGCGCAAACGTCGTCTGCGGTGAACGCCGCACTGCCATTGCTGTTTTCAGCATTGGGTCGAAATGCCCAGCAAGGGGGGGCCGACTCCCTGATGCAGGCCTTGCAGCGTGATCATGCAGGCAGTGGTGGGATAGGCCAGCTGTTGAACGGCCTGCTGGGCGGTGGCAAAAGCGATAATCGCGATGGGGCGGCCATACTGGGCCATATTTTTGGTCAGGGGCAGCAAGCCCGCGTCGAGACGGGCCTGGGGCAGGCGACGGGCATCGGCAGTCATAGCGGTGAACTGTTAAAACTGCTTGCACCCATCGTCATGGCATTCCTAGCACAACGCGTTCAGGCGGGCCACCTTGATGCCGACGGCCTGGGCCGCACGCTGAACCACGAGCGGCAACAAGCGCAACAACAGGGCGGCCTGGTTGGCGGTTTGCTGGGTAACCTGCTGGATCAGGACGGTGACGGCCAACTTGGCCTGAATGATCTCATGAAGATCGGCGGCTCCTTGTTTGGCGGTAAGCGCTAGGAAGTTGTTTGGGATACGGCAATGCACTGATCAACAGTGCGATTTTTTTCAGGATGTGTTCCATGGTTTCGTTGCAGCAGCAGCTCCTGAAGGCGGGTTTGGTCGATCAGAAGAAGGTCAAGCGTGTCAATCAGGACAAGAGTCAGCAGAAGAAAACAGAGCGCCGCACGGGCGTACAGGAATTGGATGAGTCTCGCCAAGCAGCGCTTGAGGCCCAACAAAAGCAGCGTGAAACAGTGCGCGAGCTGAATGCAAAGCGTGATGCCGAGGCCCATAAGAAGGCCATCCAGGCACAGATTCAGCAGATGATCCAACAAAGCCGTCAAAGCAAGGGGGGCGGCGACATCGCCTACAACTTCACCCACGGGACCAGGATCGAACGCATTTATGTTTCGGCTGCGGTAAGGGACCAGTTGGCGGCGGGGCAGCTGGTCATCGTCAAACTGGCCGAAACGGCCGAACTGGTACCCAAGGTCGTGGCAGACAAAATCGCCGAACGCGACCCTTCGATGGTCATTCGAGTCAAGAAAATCGAATCACGACCCGATGAAGATGACCCTTACGCGGAATACAAGATTCCGGATGACCTGATGTGGTGAAGCCCGTGGCCAGAAGCTGTCATGGGCAAGGGCTGGGCATCCCATCAATCATTCACGGTCAAGGTGGCTGCATCATGTCCAATGCGTTATATGAAAGGCTGCTCAGCAACGAAACCATGATGGATGCCGAGAGCGATCTGCTTGCAAAAGGTGCCGCGGCGGTGCCCGTGCTGGCGTCAATTTTGGATGGGACGGCGACGAATGGATTTGGGGTTACAAACCGGGGCCTGGGCCTGCCGCTACGCTGCGCCATCGAGGTCGCGGGTCGTCTGGGGCCGCAGGCCAAACACAAGGGCATTCCATGTGGCTGATTGTCCACCTTCTGATTATTGCAGGGCTATCGGTTCGCGTCTTGCTCCGGCCGCGCCGTGATCCGGCGTCGCGTATTGCATGGATTCTTTTCATCATGGCGTTGCCCTATGTTGGTGCATTGCTATATCTGATGCTAGGCGAAGTCCGGCCGACCGGGGCGGTGATTCGTATTGACGATCCGGGTTCCGGTCCGGCACTGGAAAGTGTCAATATTCCGGAGGGCGCCTCGCCGGGGTTTTCGATAGGTATGTCGATCAGCGGCTTTGCCCCGGTTGGCGGCAATACCGGATACTTGCTTGACGATTCGAATTCGACAATTAATGCAATCGTCGCGGATATTGACACCGCAACAGAGCATGTGCATCTTCTTTTCTATATCTGGCTGGCTGATACGAACGGGCGCAAGGTCGTTGACGCGATGGTGCGTGCGGCCCAACGCGGCGTCGCATGCCGCGTGATTGTCGATGATCTGGGGTCGCGCAGCTTCATCCGCAGTGAGCACTGGTCGGCGATGGGTCGTGCGGGCGTGCAATTGGCGCGTGCGGAACCGATCGGCAACGTCTTGGTACGCATCCTGAAGGGTCGCGTCGATGTTCGCAATCACCGTAAAATCGTCGTGATCGACAACCAGATTACTTATTGTGGGAGCCAGAACTGTGCCGACCCCGAGTTCGCCGTCAAAGCAAAGTACGCCCCCTGGGTCGACGCGGTGGTTCGATTCGAGGGGGCGATCGCCCGGCAGAACCAGCAGCTTTTCCTTACTGATTGGCTGGTCTGCACCCAGGAGGATTGTCGGGAACTGGCACAACGCCCCATGCCGCATGGGGAACACGGTTTTAGGGCCCAGGTTATCGGAACCGGACCTGCGAACCGTTATTCCGCCATGCCGGAACTCTTCGCGACATTGATGTTCAGCGCCCGGCGAGAACTGGTGATAACGACGCCTTACTATGTTCCGGATGAGGCTATGCAGGCTGCGCTTTGTGCCTGCGCCCGACGGGGAATTGCAACGACGCTCGTTCTGCCGGCTCGAAACGACAGTTGGTTCGTCGGCGCTGCAAGCCGTAGCTACTACGCCGAATTACTGGAAGCAGGCGTTTGCATTCACGAATATATCGGTGGCCTGCTCCATGCCAAAACGGTGACGGTCGACGGCGAAACAACGTTGATCGGTTCAGCGAACATGGACCGGCGTAGTTTCGATCTGAACTTCGAAAACAATATTCTGTTTCAGGATGCGCATTTGACGCAGGCCATTCGTCGTCGCCAGGAAGAATATATCGCGCAATCCAGGCCGGTTTGCCAATCCGATGTGGCTGCCTGGAGCCTGCGGTACCGGCTTCGCAACAGCACCATGGCCATCATCGGGCCCGTCTTGTAACCGTGCGCTGAAAGACCGGCGGGATACGTGACGGGCGGGCACCGTTGGGCGGAGCAGGCCGTTTATGACCGCAGTCCATCATCCTGGCGGTGTGGACCGAGCTTCGGTAGCGACGCTCAGGCGGGATGGCGACTGTTGTACCGCGTCCACACGTCGTGAGACAGGCCGATGAACGCCACCACCCAGGCCACCATGGCGGCATACAGGAAGATGGGTGGAATGGCGTGCAGGAAGGGCAGCTCAAGGAGGGAGCCAAGTCGGTAGGTCGCGGCCGCGTACATACCAAAGGGAAATACAACACCCCAGTACAAGGGATCGTAGCGCACCGGGAAACGCATGTAGATATGACGCCAGACGCCAAGCACCAGCAATAGCGGGATCCACCAGGTGCCGGCCGCCCAAAAAAACAGTGTAAGGCCCTTTATGAAGGGCAGCACGCTAGTCAGAAACGGTGTGCCGGCGGCATTTTCGATCAAATGCGTGCCTGCAAGCGTCGAGATGGCCATAGCGCCCATGTTGATCCAATACGAGGGCGAAAGATCCACTGGTGCGAATCGCAGGAACAGGTAGCGAAAGAAGATGAGCGCCATGATCAGGATATACAGCATCCCGCCCCACAACCACAGCGACAGCGCCAGGAAATTCAGGACGTCGGCGTCGAATAGCCCACCCTGGCCGGCCAGCTTTCCCCCCAGTACGGCCAGTGACTGCGTGCTCACCACGGACAGCAGCCAGCCGCCACTGAGGCCGCGATCAAGAGAGGGCTTGTCCGGATGGATGGTGAGGGCTGCGAAAATGGCGTAGGTGTAAATTCCCCATAGGGCGGCAGCCAACCACCATAGGCTCCAGCCCATGGCGTAGTCTCCCCGCAGAACCACGAACTGGCAACCCAGTATTCCGGCACCGGCAACCTGCGTGAAAAAACCCGGCGCGCGCATATGGTCGGAAAAATCGCTCAGGAATCGCTTGGGGTGGCGACCAATACGCAATACGGTCAGCACCCACAGCATGACGAAGAAAAAGAGGTTGAGGTCGAGTAATGTCTGGGCAATTCGCGGGTAAGACACCATTTGCGCTGCCAACGACACGATGCCGGTGGCCATCACTAGGCCGAAGCCTGCGGGCGACATATCTTCGAGATCCCAGCGTTTCACCTGAGAAGCAATAACTTGCATAGGTGCCTGCGTCAATTGAATTGGGGTGTGCGTGCCGGTTAGGCAATGAGGCGAAATTGTCCCCTTATCGCGAGCCACCGTCCAGCGCCTTGGCGGTTGCCTCGGGCCGGAAGATGGATACCCGTGAGCTTGTCATCAGTCAGACACAGTGCATCGTGCCTTGCTCGTACTCCCTTCTTCGCGTCATGTCTGTCATATCATAGGAGAATGGTCGACACGTACAGCGCTTGCAATAGCATGGCAACACTTTCACCGAAAAATGTAGCTGGCCATCAGTGGCTTGAGCAAATACAGGCGTGGGCGCGCGACCTGGGGTTTTCTCAGGTAGGTGTTTCAGGGATAGATTTGGCTTCAGCTGAACCGTATTTGCTGGAATGGCTGGCCAAGGGCCATCACGGCGACATGCATTATATGGAGCGCCATGGCCTGAAGCGTGCGCGTCCTGCCGAATTGGTCCCGGGCACACTCAGTGTGATAACTGTGCGCATGCCCTATCTGCCGCGCAATTCCACCGCGCCTGACTGGCAGGGCCGAGAGCTTTCCCGGCTGAAGAATGCCGACGAGGGCGTGGTGTCGCTTTATGCGCGGGGGCGTGACTATCACAAAGTGGTACGTGGGCGTCTACGGAAACTATGTGACCGCATCGAAGCACTGGTCGGCCCATTTGGCCATCGTGTTTTTTCGGATTCGGCACCGGTACTGGAAAAAGAGCTGGCCGTTCGCAGCGGCCAGGGGTGGCGGGGGAAGCATTCCCTGGTGCTATCGCGCGACGCGGGGTCGATGTTTTTTCTTGGTGAAATCTTTGTCGACTTTGCGCTTGAACCGACGGAGCAAGTCAGCGCGCACTGCGGTACCTGTAGCGCTTGTATCGACGTCTGTCCGACGGGCGCCATTGTGGCGCCTGGCGTGGTCGATGCACGGCGCTGTATTTCCTACCTCACCATAGAGAATCACGGCCCCATTCCCGAGGAATTTCGCCCGCTGATGGGCAACCATGTCTATGGCTGCGATGATTGCCAGCTGATCTGCCCCTGGAACAAATACGCACAGACTACTGAGCTG
>JBAYOJ010000130.1:0-7126 GCA_041678385.1 Burkholderiaceae bacterium
CGGAGACGGAGACGGCGATGCGGCAAGCCTATCGCCGGGGCACGAGCAACGCGGAATAGTCCGGCAGGTGCTGCGCCATCTGAAAACGTTTTGTCCAGATTTCTGATACCGAACTGTCCATGACCATGCCTTGCCGGGCCAGACCCGTAATGACTGCCTCTTGGCCGCCAGTATTCAACGACACGACAAATTGGAAGGCGGGCTGATTGGGCACATATGGCAAAGGGTCCATGCCATCGGCTGACATGCTGGCCCAGAGCTCTTGAATGACGCGTGCGGGCCGGGCCACGCCCCAGTCGCTTTGCGAGGCGTACGATGCTGCGTCAAGCCGGGGCGGTGCAATTGGCTGCCACGCATAATCCGGCCCTTGTGGGTCATCCAGCGACAGACAGGGTTCACCCAGGCAATCGGCGGCTTGCGCCTGGGCCTCGTTCAGCTCGGCTCGACTGGCGTACCGCAACCCTGCCCGCATTCCCATGACAGGCGACAGTACAAAACGCCAGCTGACATGCGGCCCGATGCCGAACTCTTCCGGTGCGGCCAACTGGTTCTCGGGCACGTACCCTTTCAGGTCGTTGCGTCGGGCAGGCCCGAGGTTGTAGCGGGTGACTTCGACGTAATCATCTCGAGACTCGGGATAGTCGGGCGCCACATTCATGCTGTAAGCAATGCGATAACGCGCGTGGGGAACAGGCGCTTCGTAAGCCTCAACCAGCAATACGGAGCGTGCAATGGGATCGAGGTCCGCATCTGGCAGGCTGATCGAGGATTGCGCCCCGTGCGCATTGGGAAAGTTCTGCGGCGAATAATAGGTATCGCCGGCAAGTGCGTCCACGTCGATCTCGGTGTATTGCGGCGCGTGAACAAAAGCCTGTGCCTGGGTGTCAAGCTCGGCCAGGGCCTGGTGTCTGGCATTGCCGGCGGCGGCTTCGGTTGACAGTGCAATCAGCATTGCTGCACAAATTGGAACCTGTGTCTTCATGGCCGGTTGCCTTGAGAAGCGGATGCCGCACTGTCCGGGTTTGTTGGTTGAGGCACCCAGCTGGCTGCCTTTTCTTTCAATTGACCGAATTTGCGGGATGCGTCGTCGAGACGGGCTTCCCAGGCTGGGTCGGGGGCCTGACCGTCTATGGCCTGGAAGTACGCCTGCAGCAGACAGGCGATGGCAAACGGTTCCAGGACAGCGGCTTTGATTGCCCAGGCAAGCACCAGCGCAAATACGACACCGGCAGCAGAACCGGTGCCTGGCATGAACCAGGCCAGGGCCGCCGCGGGTGTGAGCAGCACCAGGAAGATTACGATGGAAAGCCCATAGGTGAACAATGTGAGCCAGGCTGCATTACGCAGCATGGGGACGGCATTCTGGCCATACAGCACCAGGGCGGTGCGCGCTGAAGTCCAGGGGTTCTGGCTCTGTGTGTGGATGGCGTAGGCAAGAATGACTTCGTCGACCAAACCTACCGCGAGCCGCAGAAACGCGCGCACTACCCCCATTATTTGCTGTGTGCCGGGGATGGGCAGCAGGCTGCCCACGCCCTGTATCAAGCCTGTAATGGCATTGACGACGCCCTTGACCAACTGGTCGAGGGCGAACAGCACGCTGGCTTGAGCAAAGCGGCTTTTTACGACGGAAGCGGCATGTTGGATCTGACCTTTCCCTTCGGGCAGGTTTTGGCCTTGCAGTAATTGCATCATGGCTGCAATATGCCCGGCCTTGACGATGTACAGAATGTATTCCCTGAGGAAGAACAACACGCCGGCCGTCAGGCCGAAGCCCGCAAGGGCGCCCCAGATGGCAGCGCTTGTCTGGAAGCTTTCATCACCGAGCCCGCCAATACCCCAGCCGACGCCGGCTCCGATACCCGTCATCAACACATAGGCGAGCGTCATGCCGAAATACACGGCACAGCGCAGGGCGATAAAGGGCAGGGTCTGCCCCATGAGCGAAAGCGATCGCCCGATATTGAAATCCCACATGGCGAGGTCCAGGGTTGAAGAGCGCTGGAAGGCGCTGGCATGGATCAATGCCGGCCATCATATCCAAGCTTCACCGAAAAGACCCCGTGCTAATGGATGGGGTGTCGGGACTAATCGGAATCGACGTTGGCGGGAAGCGTCAACAACAGGGCGATGAGGTCCGCTTGCCGATTGGTATGGGTTTTCTGGAAGATATTGCGCTTGTGAAAGGCAACGGTGGCCAGAGAAACGTTAAAAACCTCGGCGATTTGCTCGGGTCTCAGACCCTGAGCGAATGCCCAGGCAATACGTCCCTCGGTGGGTGTCAGCCGGAAAAGGGTTTCCAACGCCTTGAGGGGCGCTGGCTTGTCGCGGTCCCCCGCAGAAATGAACAGGGCCACGGCAGGCGCTTCTTCCAGGTCCTGGCAGTCGAGCGAGCAGATGGTGACAAGCAGATCGCGCTGGGCGTTGCGACGAGGCAGTGAGAGGAATTCGGTGTACTCCTCGCCTTTCATGCCCGCTTCGATGGCGGCGCGTACCAGTGATGATGCAGCCAGCGCTGTGGGCAAGCCCCCCGTGTTGCTGGTGTCCAGTGCGGGGTCGGCACAGTCCTGTAGCAAGCGCTGAGCGGAAACATTGGCAAATACAGTCTGACGTTCATGGTCCAGCAGCACAATGCCTGCCGTGATCAGGTTGAACATGCGCGCCAGGCGCTCGAAGGCCAGTCCGCCGGTGGATGTCGACAGCATGATGGAACCGCTTGCGGATGCGTTGCCGGATGCACGTGCGTTCCGTATTCGCCGTACCTGACGGAGCCGCGCTGCGATGGTGGCCAACATCAGGTCGAAGTTCACGGGCTTGACGAGATAGTCGTCTGCTCCCGCATATTTGCCCTGGGTGATCTGGCCGGAGCCATCCTGTGCGCTCAAGAATACAAATGGCACATCGGCCAGGTCTTCCCGGGTTTCCCTGACTAGTTTCAGCAGCTCGTAGCCATCCATCACCGGCATGGCAATATCGCAAAGAATGAGGTCAGGGTGGAAGTGGCGCAGCCGATCCAGGGCTTGTTTGCCATTCGCCGCCTGTACCACGGCGTAGCCCGCGTCGTACAGTTCGGCGGCGAGGATATCGCGCATGTCTTCATCGTCCTCCACCCACAGGATATTCGCCTGAGGGCCGGGAATCAGAGTGTTGGTCACACATTTCCTCTGTCGATACGTGTCGGCGCGGGCCCCGGTTCGTGGGCATGCGACTGACGAAAATGTTGGGGACTGCAGGGCAGGCGCAGGGTGAAACACGAACCCCTACCTCGTTCCGAGCAAACCAGTATGTCGCCGTTCTGTAAAGTGGCCAGCTCCATGGCGATATGCAGCCCTATGCCCGTACCCACAATGTCGGTTGCGTCTGGAGCCCGGAAGTACCGTTTGAATACATGGGGCAGATCGTGCACGGCGATGCCGTCACCCTTGTCGCAGATCTCGCAACAGACCCAATCCGCCTGGCAGCTCACGCGCACTGAAATGCCGGTGTCTTCGTCGGAATACTTGAGCGCATTGGAAAGCAGGTTGCCCAGGATCTGGACGGTCAGGACGGAGTCACACTGTGCAGTTGAATTGCCTCCCGTTTCGTCTACGAGACGTATATCCCTTTTTGGAGCGATGGTCCGGTATTCGGACACCGCCTGGTTTGCCAACTCGGCAAGCTGACAGGGTTGCATCGACACATCCAGCTGTTCCATGTAGCGGTCGGCCTGCAGGATGTTTTCGATCAGTTGGTTGAGACGCTGAGTCGCCTGCCGGGCCTTGCCGGCGCGATGATTGATTTCTTCTTTCGTCATGCGGTCGCCGGCTCGTATCAGTCTTTGCATGGTGGCGTCGATAATGGCCAGCGGCGTTCTGAACTGATGGGACACCATCGACCCGAAGCTGCGATACAGTTCGCTGATCCTGCGTTCGTGTTCCAGTTGCCTCTGCAGTTCTATGCCCCGCAGGCGAATGCGTTCGTTGTCCCGGGTTTTCTTGAGTGCCAACAGAAGTTGAATCGATATGACGGCACCGCATATCCAGATTCCAATCATCAGAAAAAAAACAGTCAGCACCGCGTTTCGATAGATATCAAGACGCGCACCCGCTTCTTCCCATTCCGTTCTCATGGCTCTGCCGGAAGCACTTTGCAGTAAATCGCTGAATGCATGCAGGACTTCGCGCGTGTGCTCGTAGTCTGCCGCATCGATGTGGCCGCGCTCGAAGCGCGGGCCAAGCTGCATGGCGGCATTGGCTTGCTCAAGCAGTGGCTCGGCGAGGCCCATCGCTTCCAGTGCCCGCTTCTGAGGGCCGTCACCCAGGACGTCGATGCGGCTCAGCAGCATTTGGTAGCGATGTGCCAGGTTGCTCTCCTGATGTGGAGCGATCAGGCTTTGCTGTACGGCGTTGGTCAACAACAAGCTTTCCGTATGCGCCTGGTAAATGACCCAAGTCATGTTGGCGCTGGCGTTGTTGCGCATGGCGCGTTGAATGTCTGTAAGCCGGTACAGTGTCACGGTGAGCAGTATGACCAGCACTATGATCGCCAATAGGGGCACGAGATATCCCAGCACGGTGGGTCGCGTCAGACTCATGCTTCGCGATTATTTCACGGTGAGCCGGTTCAATTGCCAAACCCACCGATAGTCATAGCGTATGTCTTGCAATTGGCGCCATTCGTCGCGAGGGTAGACGATCCAGAAAGGGCCTTTGTCCGAAGGCAGCAGCTGCTTTCCGTCCATATGGGTGGCCAGGACAACGTCATAGTCGTGGAAATCTGCAATGGGGATGTCGACGCTATAGTTGTTGAGCGCCCCGGCTTCCACCATGGCACCGCTTGCGCCTACCAGTTGCAGGAGATCCCGCATCAGCACGCCTTCGAAGTGTTTTACTCCGTCGGTGACGGCCGTGCTGGTGTGCAGGCTGTATGCAGGCAGGCTGCGTATGGCGTCCAGATCGAGGTGAGCCTCTGTACCGTCGTTTGTGCTGGTGATTGCCCCGTCAATGATGAGCAGGACGTCGCCTGAGGGCGGCGGTAGTTGTCTGACATTTGTATTGCCAGATGCGAAGGCTGGTCGTATGCCTGCTATCGCCAAACCAAAAAGCAGGCTTGTTGCCAGCAACAGTCGCCACCCCTGCGTAATGGTGTGCTGCATGTGCGCCTCGCTATAATCCGGGGCTAGCGTACCTCAATCCGCCTGCTTGTCAAGGCTTGGGCGGAACCTGCTCCGCAGATTCGGCGTTGTTGCTGTCAGGCGGGTTTCCCATCAGCACCAGCGGCAGGCTTGCCAGCACACGTTTTGAACTGTCGATGATGTAGCGAAATTCGTATTCGCCGCTATCCTTGGGCAGCTTGATGGTCAACGGCGTACCGTGCGAGGTGCGGGCATAATCCAGGTATCGATCGGCAGGCGCCCCTTTGGGGACGATGGTGACGTAGTCCCCGCTATTGTCGGGACCTGTCCAATGTACCGATGCCGTGCCCCCTGCAACGGCACTGCTCAACAATTGCAGACTGGCCGTCACCGGCTCGATGGTCAGAGGCTTCGAGGCCAGTACACGCTTGGAGCTGTCCAGCACGTAGCGTATTTCATGATCACCCAGGGCATCAGGCACGCGCACTGTGACAGGGTTGCCGCCCGCAGTGCGGGCGTAGTCGTTGTAGGCCGTGTCGGGTGCGCCGGACTTCACCACGGTGATGTAATCGCCAGGGCTGTTCGGCCCTGTCCATCCGACTTGGATCGAGCTGCCGGCGCCCGCGCTGTCGGGACCGGAAACCGCCACTTGGAGCGGTACGAGCTCTACCTTCTGGCGCGCGAGCACAATGTGGCCCTCGGCCAGTACGTAGCGTATTTCATGAGGGCCAAGCGCATCCGGAGCCTGCAGCTTCAGCGGATTGCCCTTCGACGTGCGTTCGTACACGCCGGTTTTCGTATCCGGTGCATCGGGCTGTGTGATGGTGATGAAGTCATCGCGGCTGTCAGGCCCCGTCCAGCCGATATCAACGACCGTGCCCGCTTCAACTGCTTCTGGGGCTTCGAGAGTGGCGGGAGGCAGAGCGGGCTCCGGCTTGGGCTCGGGCAAGGGTGCGGGTGCCGGAACCGCCTGTGTAGCTTGCAGCGCAGCACTCAGCGCCTCACTGAGCCGTGCGGAGTCATTGGCGGCGAAATACTGGCCGCCGGTATTGTGTGCCAGGCAGGCAACCTGTTCGCCCTGTTGTCGGGTCAGCCCGAAGCCGACCACGTGGGCCGTGAAGTCGACGCCGCTGTTGTTGAGCTCCGTACCCAGGGCACATGGATCTGCATTGCAGGTTTCTTCACCGTCCGTGATCAGGATGACCGTGGCTTTCTCTTCAGTGTGGCGCAGATGAGCGGCCGCCTGCTGCACTGCCGCAGTCAAGGGCGTCTTACCCAGATAGCGCATGCCTTCAACAGCCTGCAAAATGGCGGCCTTGTTGTTGGCGCCCGGAGCAACCAGCATTTCGATGTCGTTGCAGTTGCCTTTGCTGCGGTGCCCATAAGCCATCAAGCCCAGTTCCATGGTTGGCGGGGCCGATTCCAGCATATCGCGCAGCGCCTGGCGCGCAATCTGATGTTTGGGCTTGCCCTCTATCTGTCCCCACATCGAGCCCGACCCATCAAACACAATAATGGCGCGCTCATTGGCCAGCGCACTGGTGCCCGCCGTCAGCATGGCGGATATGGCTACAGACCCAAGCATCTTCAACACAAAAGTGCTCCGTACTAGAACGTGAGTGGACACATTGCCTCAGTTGTGAGATAGGAAGTTGCAACTGTCTTCTTGCGCCCGGGCAATGGGGGTTGGATTGAGATGCATCCTAGACATCGGGAGGTATTGTGTCGCCGTCTGTTTGTGCAGGTTCGGTGAACTCTGCAGGACGCGGAGGTATCGATTCATTGGCCCGCGAGGGTGCCTCCGGCGCTGCAACGGTATGGCTTCGCTTGATCTCGCCCTGCGGCGAGGCTTGCGTTTGGGCTCGTGGTCAATCCAGCCGTCGTTCCCGTCTGAACGGACGGTGTGCCGTTCCCTGTCACTTATTACGATAGGGGTCCGGCGCAGAGCGGCTCATGCCGACCCGCCAGCCGGCTCCAATCAATACTTCAATACTGAACCCATGAAAACCTTGA
>JBAYOJ010000131.1:0-7056 GCA_041678385.1 Burkholderiaceae bacterium
CTGGGGTATTACATCCTCGATACCCGCGACCGGCTGGCCTATTCCGAACTCATGGCCGTCATCGTGTTGATCGGCGCCTTGGGTTTTCTGTTGGATGGCCTGGCCCAACGCGCGTACCGGCATTGGGCACGCATGGGTCGCTGAGTGTCAACGCCTGTGCCAGGGGCAAGGGGGGCCTGCCAGCACCGCCCCTCGCGCCCCACCGGCAAATCAAAGCTTCTGAAAACCTAACGCATCGACTGCATTGCCAAAGCGCTTGATTTCTGCCAGCTGGAACTGTCGCATCTCATCTGGCGTGTACGGCATGATCTCGCCGCCCTTGGAACTGACAAACTCAGCTGACTTAGGGTCACGCAGCACTACAAGCAACTCATCAGAGAGCTTTTTGACGATTTCGTCGGGCGTGTCGACATGCACCCATAGCGATGTCCAGCTGTAATGCACGGCTTCGGGGTAGCCTTTTTCCGCCAGGGTAGGTACGTCAGGCATTTCGGGATGCCGCTCTGTGCCCGTCACTGCAATGGCGCGCATCTGGCCCGAGTTGGCAATATTGACGCTTCCCGGAGTGTCGATCACCGCAACATCGACCTGCCCGCCGATCACATCCCCTGTGGTCTGGGCGAGCCCCTTGTACGCAATGTCTTGCCACTTGAAACCCGCTTTTTCCAGAAAGGGAGCGGCCGCAAGCTGGTAGCCGGCGGAATAGGTTCCCATATTGAGCGGTGGCTGACCCTTGCCACGCTCGACCAAATCTTCGACGGTTTTTATAGGGGAATTCGGTGGAACAACTATCACCGCCATGGAACGCGACAAGCCGCACAAAGGGCGCAAGTCTTTGACCGGGTCGTAAGACAATTCACGATAAGCAGACACATTCACAGCCATCGGTGAGTTGCTACCCAGCAGTATGGTGTAACCATCGGACGGTGCCGACTGCGTTGCCTTGACGGCAATGGCGCCACCTGCGCCCGCGCGGTTTTCGACGACAACCGCCTGTCCCACACGTTCGGAAAGCTGTTGGCCGAAATAGCGCGCATAGACATCCGAACCACTGCCGGGCCCAAAGGGCACGATGATCCTCAGGGCTTTGGAAGGAAAGTCCGCAGAGTTTGCCCAGGCAACCTTGCCCAGGCTCAAAGCCGGGCTTGCTGCGAGCAGGCCCAACAGGCGACGACGTCCGTTATCCATGGTTATGTCTCCGTTTCATAAGAATAGGTTATCGATATATGGTAGCGGGGCCTAACCGCATTGTCGTATACCTGTTTGGCCCTATCAATAACGCAAGCTCATACCTCCAACGCTGTCATGCTGGCTCGTTGCCAGCCAAGCGCTGCTTGAGCAGCGCGATGAATTGTTCGGCCGCTTCGCTCGGCGCATCAAATTTTGACCTGATCAAGCTGACGGTGATCGGTATTTCCTCTACCAGCGGCCGCACCACCATATTGCGCCAGCCATGTGATGCGACGGAGAACTGATCGACGATGCTCACACCCACCCCTTCATTGACGAGTGAACAGGCCAGTTCAGCGCGCGGCACGTCAATGGCGGGGTTCAACACACAACCATGCTTATCCGCAGCAGCCAACATCAGTTGCCCGAACGGGATGGAACGGGAATACAGAATCAATGCATGCCCTTCCAGGTCCGATAAGGACACCGCATGCCTGTCAGCCAGCGGATGTTCTATAGGAATAGCGCAGACCATCCGCCCTTCAATCAAGGCTTCGCTACGTAGATTCGGATTCTCGATAGGCAGCACGGATACCGCCATATCGATTTTGCTGCTGAGGAGTTCCATGGGCACATCTTCGATCAGGGTCGTGTGAAAATGCACATGCACTTCAGGAAATCTGCCAAGAAATTCACGAATCATCTTGGGCAACAAACTCAAACCCAGGCTGGGGCTACAGGCCAGCTTCAAGGTACCTGATGTTTTCTTCGCAAGATTACCAACGAAACTGTCAACACGCAGGGCGGCGTCGTAGACACGGTTGACTTCATCCAGCAGCAGCGTGGCCTGAGGGGTAGGCACCAGTTTCCCGCTTACCCGATGAAACAGCTTCAGCTTCAGCGATGATTCCATATGTGCCAGCAGACGGCTGACGGCCGGTTGCGAAACAAACAGCATCCGCGCCGCACCGCTTGCCGACCCGGTAATCATGACCGCACGGAACACCTCCATCTGCCTAAGCTTGAAACGCATGTCGAGCCCCTGCCCAATAACGATCCGTTATAGCATTGCTCAAGTTAGCATAGGACAGCGGACGCACGTTCTCTTAGACTCCCAGCAGTGTGGGTACGGCGTAGCCCGCGTGGATAAAACTCAAATAGCGGATCGAAAAATGAAAATAGGATTCATCGGCCTGGGTGCCATGGGCGTGCCCATGTTCCAGAACCTGGTCAAGCAGTACCCGGACAGCATTGCCTACGACCTTTCTCCTGAGGCGCGTGCCCGGGTGGCTGGCGACGGTCTGACGGTCGCCGCTACGGTGTCGGACCTTAAGGGGCTGGACATCGTGATCACCATGCTGCCCAACGGCGCAGCGGTGGGTAGCGCTTTACTGGGAACAGACGACGCCAGCGGGCTCATACCGGGTGGCCTGAATAAAGGCGGCATTGTCATCGACATGAGCTCCAGCTCTCCACTGGATACCGGCAACCTGTCGAAAGACCTTGAAGCGCATGGCTTCAGCCTGGCAGATGCGCCCGTTTCCGGTAGCGTTCCCAAAGCACGGCAAGGCACACTTTCCATCATGCTGGGCGCATCGGACACCGTGGCAGAACGGGTAACCCCGGTTCTGAAATCCATGGGTGAAACCATCATCCGTACTGGCCCAGTCAGCACTGCCCACGCGATGAAGGCCTTGAACAATTACGTTTATGCGGCAGGGTTGATGGCAGCCAGCGAAGCCATGATCATGGGCAAGAAACTGGGGCTAGACCTGGAAACGCTCATTGACGTCTTCAACAGCTCCAGCGGCCGCAACGTTACTACTGAAACCAAGCTGCGGCAGCACATGCTCGAAGACGGTGACTTCAGGGGGGGCTTTGGCCTGCACTTGATGGCCAAAGACCTGGGCATCAGCCACGGCCTGCACGAACACCTGGGCTTTCTGCCTGCCCAGCTCGACCTCTGCCACCGCACCTGGCAGGAAGCCTGCAGCGTGCTGGACAAGAGCGCCGACAATTTGGAAATCGCAAAGTTTCTCGAAGCAAGGCTTGCAAAACAAGCCACCAAACTGGCCTGACGACCACACTGCAGTCATTACACGTCTGCGCGTGTCAGCTGCGCAGACGATATTCGGCCATTTTTCCGGCCGGCAAGACGTTCAACATTTACCCGACCTCAGGAAAACCTCATGGACATTCAGATTCGTAAACAGGCGCTTTACATCGAAACCATCCATTCGGACGGCGGCCCCAAGGCCGAGACCCCGCTCAAGCTGGCCGTGGCCTATGCCGTGGTGGCCAACCCCTACACCACGCACTACGAAGCTGATCTCATCCCTTTCATGAAGGCATTGCGCGCGGTGGGCTTTGAGCTGGCGTCGCAGCTGGCGGACACCCTGGGCAAAGACAAGGTCGAGGTCTATGGTAAAGCCGCCATTGTGGGCATCAACGGCGAAGCCGAGCACGGCGCTGTGTGGCACGAAGCGGGCGGCTGGGCCATGCGCGAAGTGCTGGGCAACCCTAAAGCCATGGTGCCGGCCTCACAAGTGACAGCCGCCGCCGGCTTCCGCCTGATCATGCCGCTGCACTACATACATGCATCGTATGTGCGCAGCCACTTCAACTCCATCGAAGTCGGCACAGTCGATGCACCACGCCCGAACGAACTGCTGTTCGCCCTGGGCATGGGCACAGGCAGCCGCCTGCACTCACGACTGGGCGGCCTGCTGAAGGAAGAAGTATCGGGGCACGACGGGCAACGTTGAGTCTCAGGCCCTTCAAGGCAGGCCATACCCTGACACATCTTTGGCACAAGGCATAATCAACGATTATGGCTCAGCCTGTTGCCTGCTTTGAAGATGAGGTTCCACCACAGCCATGCCAGTAACACTTGCATCGGTTAGACCGATGAGTGAAACTGTGGCTGCGTGCGTTGTCATGAAATCCCTGAACGCCGCTGCCGCGGGGGATAGCGTACGACCTGGTGGTGAGGCTACGCCTATCGTTCTGAAAGACAAAGGCCGAAATGCCAGAAGGCGACATCGGCGCAAATCCAAACCGTGCAAGGAGCTTCGGGGTAAAACAGTCACTCCCATGCCGGATGACACCAAAGCGACCAATGAAGAAGTACCCGTAAGCTCCTGCGCCGCCTCTACGGTGACACCTTCATGTTGAAAAATCTCTTCCAGCTGGTCACGCAGATCCACGCCATGCGGATTCAGCAGCATGGGATAACGCGCCAGATCCTTTATTCCAGCAACATCATACGAGCCAAGTTCTGCATGATTAGCAGGGATAACAGCCACGAGCTCTTCTTGGAATAAGGGAAGAAAGGGAATGTCCGCAGCCCTTGGACTGCGCGACAGCACCCCTAGATCGACCGCACCCTGGCCGACCTGTTCGTAAGCACGGCGTGAGTCGATGTCTCGCATACGTACCGTGATGCCCGGATATAAGGCCTGAAATACCGGCAATAGCGCAGACATATAGGTGGCTGCCAAAGAGGGCAGCACTGCAATCAGAATGGCCCCTGCTTCAAGCCGGCCCTCGTCCTTGAGCTGCGTAACCACACGTGCCAGCTCCACCCCTGATCGCTCGAATACTTCACAGAGCCTGGCACCTTCTGACGTCAGTGATACCGATCGGGTGTTTCGCTGCAATAACTGCACGCCTACTGCATCTTCCAGCTGTCGTATCTGAACGCTTAACGCGGACTGCGAAATATGCAACCGTGAGGCGGCCGCCCGAAAGCTTCCGCAGTCTACCACTGCCGAAAAAGCGGTCAGATGATTCAGGTTGAGACGGCGAAGCACCGCCATCCAATTTGCACTCATTGATCTTCTCAGGCTATCAATAATTAAGAATATACCGTTTGTTGGAACGCAGGATCGCCAATATGATTAAAGATAGAAAACAAAAACCACATTGGCTCCACGCCACCCTTCAGGAGGAAACAATGACGCGTCTCTCACGCCGCCGTATTACCATGCGCTTGCTGACATTGTGCGGGATCTTGGCTCTGCCCCTGCCGACATGGGCGGCGCAAGCTGATGACTACCCTTCACGGGCCATTACGATCATCGTGCCATACGGTGCGGGCTCCAGCACGGATATCCTGACACGCATCATCGCTAAACACATGTCCGACCAATTCGGGCAGACAGTCATCGTTGAAAACAAGGCCGGTGCCGGTGGATCGATTGGCAGCGCTCAGGTCGCGAAATCAAAACCAGACGGCTACACCCTGGTTATGGGCACAATCTCTTCCCATTCCATCAACCAGACGATGATGAAGAACCTGCCCTACGATGTATTGAAAGATTTTGCGGCAATATCACTTGTCGCCTACTTTCCCAACCTGCTTGCTGTAAACAAGGATATACCGGCCTCCAACATCGCAGAGCTGGCAGCGCTGGCCAAATCACGCGGAGGAATGTCTTTCGCCACCGGTGGCATAGGCTCTTCCGGCCAAATGGGCGGAGAACTACTGAAGCTGCGTACCGGCGCCCCCTTGAACCATGTGCCATATAAAGAAGTTGGCCAAGCCATCACCGACACTAGAGCCGGCCATATACCCATGCTTTTTTATCAGGTGCCGGCGCTCGTATCCCAGATACAGGCCGGCGAACTGAAAGCCTTGGCCGTGCTCGCTCCCCAACGCACACCACTGCTTCCTGATGTACCCACCTCGGCAGAACAGGGGATCACCGACTTTGATGCAACGGCCTGGATGGGACTGTTCGCACCCGCTGGCACGTCTCCCGCAATCATCGGCAAACTCAACGAAGCAATACGAAAGGCTGCCTCGGACAGCGCGTTGAAGGAGCAGCTGGCGCCTCAGGGCTTCACCATGGTCGGAAACTCAGCCGAAGAATTCAAAAGCTTCGTCGAAAAGGACATACGTAAATGGGCTGAAGTCATTCAAGCCACCCAGGCTAAAGTGCAATAACGCCCCTCACATAATTGAAATTTGAAGGAAGCCTCGCTCGTGACCATCACCGTTACTCTCAGAGAAATAGCCCACTCCCGGTCGGGTGAAAAAGGCAATAACAGCATGATTTCTGTCATCGCCTATGACATGGCCGATTATGAACTACTGTGCCAGCAAGTCACCGTCGAAGCCGTAAGGGCGCTCTTTGGTCCCATTACCAAAGGAGATATCGAGCGCTACGAGGCACCACGCATTGGCGCACTGAACTTCGTATTGAATGAGGTTCTTGAAGGAGGACGCTCACGGACCCTGGCTTTCGAAGAATCCGGCAAGGCATTGTCGTCCCTTATGCTGACGCTGCCCATCGTGCTTCCGAAGGAACACCTTCCCAGAAAGCGCATAGGCCCAATGGACGATGCACCATCGACAGATCAGAAAACCCGGAGCTCCTCAAAAAGAACGATACGCTTGGGATCCGCAACTGCCTGGTCGAGAGATCGTTTCGGGCCGGCGGAGGCAATGGCGAAACGTGGCGACCTTGACTATCTATGCTTCGAGTCAATGTCTGAAATCACGATGAGCGCGGCACAGGCAGCCCGACAGGACGGACACGGCTCACTTCCCTACGATCCCTACCTGATCGACCGCCTTGGCCCGATTCTGAAGACCTGCAAGGACAAAGGCATCAAGATCATCAGCAACCAAGGATGGCTGGACCCTGACGCAGCAGCTTTACAGCTTCAATCATTCGCGCGCCAACACGGCATTGAAGGGTTGAAAATCGCCGCTGTCCGTGGGGGCATCCTCACCGAGGAGATCACCGGATTAGGGCTTGAGTTTCTGGAAACAGGCCTCCCGGTGGCGGATTCTCACGACGACATTGTGTCGGCGGAAGCCTACCTGGGCTGCGAAGGTATCGTCCGTGCGCTAAGCGAAGGTGCCGATGTTGTGCTCAC